>CAZOAX010000400.1:0-2167 GCA_964577735.1 uncultured bacterium | reverse complement strand
TTGGGATTATCTTTTACGGTTCGATCAAAGGGATCCAAAATTGAATTGTCGGTGGTTACTGGAATGGCTATAGCCTCCTTCGCAGCTCGAATCTCAAAAGGATTTTTTAGGTGTTCGCCCCAAAGAGACGCGCTTACTGTAATGAAAGGTCTGAACTCCGGACCATTGGTATTGAAAAGCAGGTGTAACTGCATTTGTCGAAAATTGTCTTTAAATTCCCTATTGCCAAATTCATATTTAAAAGTTCCACTTTCAATTTTTTCCGTGACTTCAATATATGGTGAAACGTTTTGGTCATAGTGATCTGTATAAGCAGTGACTTCTCTTTTCAATAAGGCATCACCCTCAAAATAGGTGATTTTTACCCCATTATCTATGATTTCTAGGGTTGGAGGTTCCCATGATTGAGCGGAGGGGGCATATAAGAACACAGAAAGAATGGTCGCAAAGATAAAAATTGAATGTTTTTTCATTTTAAGTTCCTTAATCGCCTTAATCGAATCCAATGGATAAATAAATTTTGTTTATTTTCTAAACTTTGAGGACTGTACTATGCCTTAAACCATGGAATAGATCAAGATGGCGTGAACTTGAAAATGTTATGAGGTGAAATGGGGATATATAAGACTGTTATAAATAAAATCAGTTATTTAGGAAATAGAGAGTTCATTTGTCTTGAACAAGACTATTGAGAAGTACCGTCATAGGTGCAAGAAAGTGTCAGCATTAAGATCAAAAGCATGAGCCTTGATGGATAGTCGCAAACTGGTATAATGTCAGCGAAATTTGGGTCGAATTTTTTCAAATTGGCTACCAACTATCTTTTTTCGAAGTTCTCCAAAGAAAGCTAATTTCCTTTAAAACCTTCGAATCCAATTTTGCAGCTCTTGCAAAACTTCCGGTTCAGCAGGGCCGAAAGTAGGACGGCGATTTTCCGGCTGTTTATTCGGTGAAAACATATGCCCAAGCTTTGGGAAACTGACCAGTTTGAAGTCCGGATGAGCCGTCTTCTTCAGATGATCGGCGAGCCAGTAGGCTTCGGAAAGTGGGGTCTGGATATCTTCCTCCCCTTGAAGAATTAAGATTGGATTTTTAAATTTTTCAACGCTGGAGAAGGTTGGACCCAGTTCAAAATGTTGTTGAAACCAATCCCCACTAATGCCTGTCTGGCCATATAACATGCTTTGGATCGTTTGGTGATGGCTGGTGAGAAGCGTCGTTTTTAACTCCTCAATCGTAATTGAATTGTCTAGATTTCTATCGATAACTGGAAATGGTAGTGATGCATCGGGTACGGCTAAGGCCTCAATAAGGCTGATCACACCATCATGGTTTGTATCGACATGTTTGTGGACAAACTCGAGATTGCGTTCGACCAGTTGGTAATAAAGAATTTCTTTGAGATTGCGTGCCATCGCACTCATTAAAATCAAGCCTTTGATATTCCCGTCTTCTATCGCTGCTAGCGGCGCTAAAACGCTCCCTTCGCTGAGTCCTAGCAAAAAGATTTTGTCTGGGTCGACTTGGGGGTCGTTGCGCAAGACTTTCAGTGCACTCTGGATATCAAGAAGTAGATTATCGACATTCATGCTTTGCCATATTTGAGGATCGACGATCACTTCTCCTTTAGACCCTAAAGTCACCCCCCGCTTATGATAGCGCAAGGTAATTGCACCAGCTTCATTAAGCGTATTTGCAAGATCCGCAAAAAATTTTACCGGATGTCCATTTGCTGTCATGCTTGCTGGGATTGTCGTATCCATATCTACGGCACCGCTGCCATGGATGAATAAAACGGCAGGTAAGACTTCGGTTTTTGAGGCTGGATACGAAATTTTTCCTTCAAGATTTAAATTGTCATGGGTTGGGATGCTTACAGACCGTTCATCAAAACTTGCTGCCAATAAATCCACAGTCAGTGCTTGCATACTGAGGAGCGCTAAAATTTTTACAAGTGAATTTTTCATTTTTTATTCTTTCCAATATTTATAGGATTAAGTTTTATAGGACATAGCTACGTATGATGAAGGCCGACACGATTTCTCCAATTATCAAAGCTGCAATAAAGGTCCAGACCAAGGTCTTTTTCTGTAGACCAGAGCTAAGTTTGAAAGCTTGGTAGAAAGCCGCAATCAGACAAACTAAAGAAAGTATATCAACGGCCGCT
>CAZOAX010000399.1:0-2167 GCA_964577735.1 uncultured bacterium | reverse complement strand
CCACCCGCTTCACGCCCGAGATCATGCGCCAGCTCGAGAAGGCCATCCTCCTCCGCCTCTCCCCACAAGACGACCTCTACTCCTTTCATGCCTACCAGCACATCTACGCTCCCTTCCTCTACCTCTTCACAAGCCTCAACTGGATGTTCTACTCCGACTTCCGCTGGTTTCAAAAAGCTTACCAAGAACGACGCGTCGCCCCTAAAGATCTACTACTCTTCCTCTTCTTCAAAGCCCTCTACATCACTCTCTTTCTGATCCTCCCGCTCCTCACCCTCTCCGCTCCCGCCTGGCAAATCCTCCTCGGCTTCCTCTCCCTTCACTTTATCGGTGGCTTCCTCAGTGCCATCGTTTTCCAGCTCGCCCACATCGTCGAAGAAGTCCAATTCCCCACAACCGACACTCAAGGCAAAATCACCGACCCCTGGGCCGTCCACGAGCTCAAGACCACCTCCAACTTTGCCACCCAAAGCAAAATCTGCCACCAGCTAGTCGGCGGCCTCAACTACCAAGTCGAGCACCACCTCTTCTCAAGCGTCTGTCACATCCACTACCCCGCCCTCTCCCGCATCCTAAAAGCCACCGCCCACGAATTCAACCTCCCCTACATCGAACAACCCACCTTCACGAAAGCTGTGCTATCGCATCTTAGAACACTGAAGCGGTTTGGGAGCACTGAAGCCGCGTTTAACAAGTATAGCTCATAGTGTTATACTTAAACTAAAATGGTAACGACCGTGATAATATCGATAATAATGAGCTAATATCCCTGAAAGAAATTGCTTCTACTTGGATAAAGATTAGTGATCAAGAACTCAGCCATTCAGTGAACAATGGAGTATTAAAAGAGATCGAATATGAATAAAAAAACTAAATTAACAAACGCTATTCTTGAAACCGCAAATGACATGGCAACAACTGGCATTATTACTAAAAAACAACACGAAAAAATAACATTACGTCATCTTAAAAACAGCAAACTACCCGTAATAGACCCCATGACAAGTAAAGAAATTAAATCTCTAAGAGAAAACGCTCACTTGAGCCAAGCGGCATTCGCAACCTACCTTAATTTAACCGTTGGTTATATATCTCAACTTGAAAGAGGGTTAAAAGAACCCACCGGTGCAGTTCTCGCGCTTCTTAATATCGTTCGTCGTCGAGGCATTGACGTTATTTTACATTGAAACATTTGTGCGTCTACATAGCCAATTTACACCTAAGATTAAAATCTTTCAAAAAAAAAAAACACTTTCGACACACCGTTGTGAAAAAACATTCACCCTTCACAACTTATAAATACTAAATTTTCATTTGAATTAAAAACAATCCCTTGGCATAACAGTCCCGACATTTTAATAAAGGATCTGTTATGAGAGCCCACCTACTACTTTTATTTTTAATTTTTACACACGTGGAAGGTGTTGCATCCAACGCATTGATGTTGGATGAAGAGACAAAAGGGATCATCACAGATTTTGGTTCGATGCCAAGCTCTATTGTAGGTGGGTGCGTCAATGTCATTAGCGGTAACTTCATAGATCATGAAACTGATTTAGTCATTCCAGCTCCGGAGCCTTTTAACTTTTCTCGTAGTTATTGCAGTAATGACACTTCAGACTCCCCTTTCCTGCGCCATTGGCAGAACAATCATCAAGGAGGGTTATCTATCTGCGGATTCGTTGGAGAATATGATAGGACGGAACTGATAGCAAATGTTCAAGGAAGTTTTGGATCAAGATCGCATTTTTATTCATCTGCTTATGAGGGAACGCGAGACTTTGAATCTTATCCCCATTCTAATATGTATAAAAGTGGGTTGACGAATATTTCACAAGGGTTGATTTCAGGACAGACCAATACTAAAAATTCACGATGCCATTTTAAATGTTCCAATACAGCTAGCTGCCTTCTCACGGATGGTTCAGGAGAAGTGCAAGAATATGAAAGTTTTGAAAAAGCAAAACCCCATGATTTTAAAATCAAAAAGAAGCAACGTTTTGATGACTGGTATCGACTTAAATCCATTATCAAACCATCTGGCATGCGTTATGAATATCACTACAAAGAGAAATATAACTTATCCCATGTCATTTTAAAAAACCGATGGAATCAAGCAGTTGGCCATTTAACAGCAACAAAATGGCATGAAAAAGAAGGTCACCAT
>CAZOAX010000398.1:0-2175 GCA_964577735.1 uncultured bacterium | reverse complement strand
AAAAAGAATACCACGAGTTCCTGCAAGGTGCATCACACGTAGTTCCAAAAGAATTAACAGAAAGTGTTCTCACAAAAATTCAGGAAAAATTGAATCCATCTATCCTGGAAGTCTTTTTAAAGGTTTCACTCATTCATCTCATAGTAGGCCTTATTACAGTCCTCTTTTGTCCGCAGTTTGGAATTTCAGTGACATCGAGCCACGGGATCATGCCGTTTCTTATGAAATTTGGCGAATCGGCTTGCATGTTCGGATGCGGAGCTATTTTTTTAGGCGCGAGTTTTTTTTCGGCAAGTGTGTTTTTAAAACCTGAAGAAGTGAGAGCTCTTAGAAGTCACCGGGTCTTTCAATCCACGTTGATCTTGAGTATTTCTCTTGGATCTTTCCTTTGCCTTGGCGCCGATGTCTTTACCTCCTTAGCATTAATCTGGATTCTAGGTGCCCTGGTGGGTGGGCTGTTACTTCTAGAGCTTGGGTGGAAACTAAGATTGAGAGGTCGCGCAGTATGAAATTCGTCATCTTCATTTTCTTTATTTTTTCCTCTGGAATCGCGAAAGCACATCCGACATCCTATAAGGGCGCCGTATCTGTTATGACCTGGAATCAGCCATGGCTATCCGACTATTGGCTCACATACTCATTTAGATATGACATGGCAGTGGCGGCCAGATTCATGCAAATGACGATGCCAGAAGGAAGGATCCGAGCCTATTTACCCCAATACGACGTGCTTTTAAAACGTTGGAATGGGAGTGATTACCAAGCCAATGTTTATGCTTACGGCAGTTTTGGGCGGGCTGAATTTGAAGAAAAAAAAGGAAACATAAGGTTAGGCGGCACAGAAATTGACGCCGAATCAAGAAAGTGGTTCGTCCTTGCAAAGGGTGAATGGATGAAGACCTCGTTTGATTCATATTCTAATCAATTCGAGGCAAGACTAGGACTTGCTCCTTACGAAGCTCAATTCACGGAGCTAGCATCTTGGTTTATGGTTAAATATCAATTCCATCCAACGCTTATGAAAAAGGAAGCAATCACGCCCATGGCTCGCTTCTTCTTTCGCAATGTACTATGGGAAACGGGTGTAAGCCTTGATGGTGACTATATGTTAAATCTCATGTTTCATTTTTAGGAGGTCATATGAAATTTCCAGTAAAATTAATGTTTGTTATCGCGTTATTTTCGCCATATGCTTCAATGGCTAAGGATATCAACGTGCATGTCAATGGAATGGTCTGTGGTTTTTGCGCGCAAGGAATTACAAAAAAATTCGAGAAGAGATCAGAAGTGGAAAAGATTAACGTTGATCTAGACAAAAAAACTGTCTCTTTAAAAATAAAAAATAACATGGATATAAAGGACGACGAATTGACCTCAATTCTCAAAGATGCAGGATATGACGTAGAAAAAATAGAGAGAAACTGATTTTGAAGAAACTATTTTCGTTTCTAACTCTTTTTACTTCGATGGGCACTCTGATATGCTGTGCTCTGCCCGCTTTATTCGTCGCCCTTGGCATGGGCGCTGCCCTTGTGGGTCTTATCGGAAACGTCCCCCAGCTTGTGTGGTTTTCAGAAAATAAAATATGGATTTTTGCTATAGGCGGCGTGCTTTTAGGAATTGGTGGATTTAACCACTTTAAAAATGCTTCCTGTCCGGTTAACTCTCCGCTTTCAAAATCTTGTCAAACTACCAAAGATTGGTCCAAACCTCTATATTTCCTTTCTCTTGGGATTTACGCCATGGGAGCGTTCTTTGCTTTTGCGGCCCCATATCTATTTAACTCATGATTTTATCCAAAAGCTAATGTCAAAAACGAAAATGAAATTGAAGCGCTGGTAATATTGCCAAGTGCTTAAAATGAGCTTGGCCTACTATTTCTACGCATATAAAGAATCTTGAACATTCTGGTTTTTGAATACACATGAGGAAAGGTCGACCGCGACCGTATCGCCTGAATCGAGAAAGACTAAAGGCTCTCTAGTACAGGCTAATCCCTATGAATAATGATTGATTTACTTTGAATGATCCAATTGCATACTTGATGGCATACCCACTAAACTGTCCAGGAATGGAACTGCTAAGCTACAGCTTGCATCAAATACGATTGTTAGAGGAATAACCACGTGAAATTTACATCTATGCTGCTGGCTATTTTCCCTCACTGATTCCCTG
>CAZOAX010000397.1:0-2181 GCA_964577735.1 uncultured bacterium | reverse complement strand
ACAAACAAAAGCAGGTAGACAAGCATCGCGAACCCGGCAGAAAAACTCGAAATTACTGTTCCAAAGCGATCTTGAACAGATAATCTGTCCACACGAAGCAAAAGGGCATCGAGAAAATATTTCTTCAAAAGGCTGAGGCGATAGAGTATCTGTTCATCCCGTGCCGTATTGGTGGAGAACTTGATCGTGGCATGATGGGTTTTTTTCTGATGTTCGTTTTCTTCGATGATCACGCGGCATAAATTGTCTTCGATACTGGCAGGAACAGGGGAGTGGTGCATCCGGAATTGATCGAGAAGGCCTGTTAAATAATAATCGATCGAGGTGCCGATGAATTCATCCAGATAGCCATAGGTCACTTTTATTTCAGGGTTTTGATCCCACTTGTATTTTTTGGCAAGCTTTGACAAGTCAATTCTAAACTGTTCAATATCCAGACAAAGTGTTCTCACTTCCACCTCTGGCGGATGGGAAAAAGATAAGATATGTTGAATTTCCCGCCTTAAAGAGCTTCTAAAGACATTTCCCATCAATTTCAACTCAGTCCGATTCTCCTCTGTGAATTGAAACAGGGAAGCTGTTAGAAAGTCTTTTAAGGGAAGGATAGGGGTTTTATAACGGATCAGATTGGTAAGATCTTTATAAAAGTCTTCCCTTGAATAAGTTTGAGCTGTTATTTGAAGTGAATTGGGAATGAAAAAGTAAAATTCTTGCGTATAGGAATTTTCATGTGTGGTGGCATTGGGGGAAAATTCAGACTTCAGCTCAAATTGCCAACGGTCCCGAAATCGGATCTCCCCACTTTTCAAATCTTCAAGAAATTCATCCATAAACGTACTTTGAATAATTTTGGAATTAATGGTATAGCATTAATTTATGGATGAGTCACTTGGATTTACAGATCCGTCTCAAAATATTATTTCTCGATACCCCCATGTTCTGGATGCCATTTTTAAGCCCCAATCGGTTGCTTTAATCGGGGCAAAAGATGATTTTGGTTCTGTAGGGAGAACCATTTTATCCAACCTGCTTGGGTCTGCTTACCCCGGAAAGATCTACCCCGTCAATCCAAAACGGCAAGAAGTTCTTGGAGTCAGATGCTACCCTTCGATTGGCGCAGTACCAGACATTGTCGATTTGGCCATCATTGTAACACCGGCGGCCACTGTTCCAGGTGTCATTCTAGAATGTACAAAAGCACACGTAAAATCTTGTATCGTCATCTCTGCCGGATTTAAAGAGTTGGGAGAGAAGGGCTTAAAGCTTGAACAAGAAGCGATGCAGTATGCCAAACAAGGTAACATGCCGGTCATTGGTCCCAATTGTCTTGGCATAATGAATCCCCATTTTGGCTTAAATGCCACTTTTGCACGGGGAATGGCGTTGCCCGGCAATATTGCCTTTATCAGCCAATCCGGCGCGATGTGTACGTCTGTTTTAGATTGGAGTTTTCAAGAACGGATTGGATTTAGTTCATTTGTCTCGATTGGTTCTATGGCTGATGTCGATTGGGGCGATCTGATCGATTATCTTGGTGGCGATCCTGCCACTCACAGTATTTTGATGTACATGGAGACGATTGGCAATCCAAGAAAGTTTCTTTCAAGCGTGCGGGAGATTGCGCTTGAAAAACCCATTATTGTGATCAAAGCGGGAAGATCGCAAGCTGCAGCCAGTGCAGCTGCCTCTCATACAGGATCACTTGCTGGAAGTGATGAAATCTTTGATGCGGCTCTTCGAAGGGTGGGCGTTCTTCGCGTCAATACGATTGCAGAACTTTTCCAAATGGCTTCAGTCCTCGCAAGACAGCCAAGGCCAAAAGGTCCCCGTCTTGCGATTGTCACAAATGCCGGCGGCCCTGGCGTACTTGCAACTGATGCGACTGTCATTAATGGTGCTGAGCTCAGCACTGTTGAAGGCAAAACCTTAGAGGCTCTAAATCAATTTCTTCCGGACGCATGGAGCCACAGCAATCCAATTGATATTTTAGGGGATGCAAAACCTGAGCGCTACGGCAAAACGATGGATGCCTTGATCAAAGATTCAAGTGCAGATGGGGTCCTTGCGATTTTATCTCCGCAAGATATGACGGATCCAACGGCTACTGCAGAAGCGATGCAAGTTTTTGCCAATTTCAACAATAAACCTATTTTAGCAAGTTGGATGGGCGGAACAAGTGTT
>CAZOAX010000396.1:0-2183 GCA_964577735.1 uncultured bacterium | reverse complement strand
CGGGCTCATAACCCGAAGGTCGTAGGTTCAAATCCTGCCCCCGCAACCAATTTTCAAATTGGTAAATGTCAGGAAAAATAAAGCTTTAACGGATTCTCCGAAAGCAAAATAAGAACCCATGACAACTTAACTTCGGGCCATTTCGGGCCAGATTCAATCTTAGGTTTTGGAAATGCGTTTTCCCTATTTCATTTCCATCCTTCTTTTGCATGCCTTTCCAAACTTAAAAAGGACTGAGCATGGCAAAGATCAGCGTCAGTGAACATTATGGAAAGTTTCGCATTCGACCAGTGGTTGAAGGCCAGCGCATTAGCCTTACCTTTAATTCCAAAGAAGAGGCTGAACTTGCAGCACTAGAATTTCAAGTCACCACTCAAAAAGAAAAAATGGGATTAAAAACCCCAAAGAGAAAAGTCTATTCTTTTCAACAAGCAAGCCAACTTTGGCTTGAAAAACGTGCGCCTCAAAAAAGAAAACCACAAGATGATCTAAGTATTATTAAAAATCATCTTGATCCGTTTCTTAAAGATATTCACCTTCACGAAATCAATCAACTTACAGTTGATGAATACATTCTATTAAAAAAACATCTTAGCAAGAAAACTATCGCTAATCACATCACTCTACTTGTCTCCATTCTTAACTACACAAAAGACATTCAGTGGATTGATAGTTTCCCTCGGATTCGTAAACCAAAAATTATTACTTCATCAAAAGACTACAGGTACTTGAAAACACAGACTGAGATCGATTCTTTTCTGAAACAAGCGAAACAAAAAAATGATCTTCACCACATTCTTTATAAAACAGCGATCTACACTGGAATGAGACAGGGTGAAATTGCGGGTCTTAAGAAGAATCATGTTGATTTTGAAAATCGCCTTATCATGGTTTGCCAGAGCTTCGGGCAATCGACAAAAAACAACGAAACTCGCTTCGTGCCGATTTTAGACGTACTTCTTGAAGATTTAGAAAATTGGATTAGTAGTCATCCGTTAGAATATGTGTTTCCTAATAAGAGAGGGAATCAATTTACTAATTCAGCACGCATCTTTGACGAAGATTTTCACGATTGCCTTAAAAAAGCCAATCTAAATCCCATCTACAACGGCAAAAGATGGAAGCCCTACATCACATTCCATGATCTTCGCCATACGTTTGCAAGCCAATGGGCAATGCGTGGTGGAGATATATTTAAGCTACAAAATATTCTCGGTCACAAATCCATTGAGATGACCATGCGCTACTCTCATTTATCTCCTCACGCCTTTAAAGAGGATTTGTCGCGATTCAATCCTGTATCAAAAACTAGCAACATCATTAATTTTAAATCAAAGTGAGCAAAGTCTGGAAATGGAAATTAGAATAATGATTTCCAACAAAGACACCCACGTCTAATTCGCCATAACTTCCTTTAATCAGAAAGGAGGTAAGCGAAATGAAAAATGAATTACTCGATTACAAACAAGCCGCAGATTTCTTAGGCGTCTCTATGGGCACGATTTACTGGTGGGTACACATGAAAAAGATTCCTCACCATAAACTCAGCGATAGAGTCGTTAGATTTTCTAAAGAAGATTTGAGTCACTGGCTTAAAAAAACAAAAGTAGATGTGAAAACTAAATATAAATAAAGGATGTAAAAATGGAAAATTCACTTGAAAAAGACTTCGACTTAGAAAAATTAAAAATTGACCAATCATTTCTCGATCTTGCGGGAGGCAAAACAGTTCAGCTCACAGTCCCTATCCGAAAACCAAAGAAGCAACTTTATTTTCGCGCACACGAAGACCCGAAATATAGTTTGCCAGTGTATTTTTTAGAAAGAGAGGGTGAAATGAACGAGACTTATATCATATCACCTGACCTACCTGAAGCATCAGAAGAAGCTAAACCCGTTAAGTTGGTTGGCTGCATTACCAACAATGGTACATTTTTCTTTTGGCCTCTCGCTTTACCAGATGCTGACGGAAAACTCATGGAGTGCCATAGATCAGCTCATGTTGCCGCTGAGATTGCAAAAAGCCAATGGATAAGAATGTTTTGGGACCTTGTTGCGGGATCCGGACAGTCTGGGTGCAGCGTTGATCGCCGCGATGGACCATCTGCCCGGCTGGCAGCCCGCTCTGGAAAACGGGCAGGCCGTCGAAGCGCGCTTCCGCCTTCCCGTTCGTATCAGGCCCG
>CAZOAX010000395.1:0-2193 GCA_964577735.1 uncultured bacterium | reverse complement strand
TTGCCGATTCAGCCTTTTGACCCGTTCTCAAGTTGTGGTCTTTATGATCCCAATTTTGAATGCTGGAATCCCCGTTATATCGGCTTCTCTTTTGAGAATCCCACAGGTCCCTATAACATAGGCATAGAGGTCTACAAGGGCATCAATCTGGTCTATCGCAATATCCAAGGCCAGCGAGGTATCTGGGGAGCCGAAGAGAATCGAGAGGATACAAGTAATCCGTATATTCAAGACTATGTCGCCCACCAATACCGACACTATCCTGCGGGCTATTAGAAGATGTCGAGAATAATCTGTCCAAGTATTCTAGTGAGCCTTTCTGTGTTTTTGCTAAGTTGCCAGCCACCGCCGAGCAACCCACAAAGCATACCCGCAGCTCAATCGGCCTCGCCAACGTCAGCTGTTTCTTTTACTTCTGACTCTGTGAAGGTTTTGTTTCAGGTACAAAAACCTGATGCAATAAATACAAACAATATAAACAAAATTATCACTGCATTAGATGAATTAAAAAAAGGCAAATTAATCAAAAAACACAACGAATTAGCATTTAAATTATTTAAAAAAATAAGCAAACAATCTCCTTCAAAAAATATCTTATTTTCTCCACTTTTAGTTACTTCTTCTTTAATTATTTTTTATAACTTAGGCACTGAAGAAACACGTCAGAAAATCAGACAAATCTTGGATCTTCAAGACATGAGTGATGAAGAAATTAACCATCAATACGAATTGCTTCAAATCTATTCTGCAAGTCATTTTGAAAGCTCTTTGTGGCTTAATACAAACCCAACGCAATTAGCTTCGATGACAGATTTACTCACAAAGTTGGGCCTATCTATATTTCTTGTGCCTGATTATTCTAACAAACCACTCTCAGAATCTCCTCAATGGCCGCTTAAAAACGATCATTTTCTTTTAGAAAAACCAAACAGGACATTTTTCACCAATAAAGACACTCCTAAAGTTTACTGGCCCAGACCATTTTGGCTCGAAGAACTGCAGTTCTTTGAAGTAAATAAAAACAAGCAAATCAACATTTCCACCCTAACAATTCCGAAGGATATATCTACCAGACCTATTTATTCCTTGAGTAATTACCCAGAACTAGATGTATTGACCATGGGTCTTCATTGGTTTTTACCGGGCCCTTACAGCAGCGTCCAAGAGCAGCTAGAACAACTAACACCTGAGTGGTATCAAAAACGTGTGATTGATCAATTTAAACGGAGTGACGGTTTTATCTCTATTCCCAAATTCTCACTTCGCTCAGAAACCGATTTACTCTCTCTACTCAAACTTCTAGAGGTTGAGCAACCTGAAAAAATATTCGATCTATCCAAACTATATTCAGGATCTACTTATCTGACTGATGCAAAACAGATTTCAGTTATAAACGTAGATAAAAATGGCATTAATGTTGAGGATTCTTTTGAAGACACCTCTTTAGGACATTCAGAGAGTGTTTTCAATTTTAAAGCCAATCGTCCATTTTTCTTTATAGGTGGAGATCCTATCATTTATATAATGGGCATCGTCAACGACCCCAGCTTGCCTTAAACCCCATCGCCGTTAACCGCAACCGCTCCCAGCACCGCATCCACTCCCGGCCAGGCCAAAGCCCCTGAGCCGGGGTTTTGCCAGAGCGCCAACAATGCGGCGCCAAGCAGTTTTTCGGCCTGCTCGAAACTGAGTTGTGAGAGCAAAAGCGGCAGCAGACGCAGCCAGATCAACTGGGCCAAAGCCTCGGGTGTTTGCACGGGCTGACCCTGTTCAAAGAAAAAGCCAGGCCCCAAACGCGGCAGGTTCTGGGCTTGCAAGCCCAGATTGAGCTGATGCAGATAGGCCTGCAGCGACAGACCTGCAATTTCTACCCCGGCCAGCAGGGCCTCATCGGGGGTGAGTTGTAGGCAGAGAAAGCGCCGAAAAAGGTCGGGTTCGGGCTGCCAGGGCCCCCGTCCCTCTGCCACCGTGGCAATCAGATGCAGATTGGCGGGCATGACAAAGCGCTCTTGGCTTAGGGCCAAGGCCACGCCCGAATCGGCGGAGGCCGTGACCAAGCTCCCCCAGACCTCGCCAAAGAGCGCCCGTGGATCGACACTCTGAAAATCTTCGAGGATCAGAAAATAGCCCAAATTGGGATGGGCCCGCGCCTCTTGGGCAATGCGTTTGAAAATCCCACTGCGCAAGACCTGT
>CAZOAX010000394.1:0-2202 GCA_964577735.1 uncultured bacterium | reverse complement strand
TGAACGAATCTCAATGGAATATTGTTGAAAAATTAGCCGTTCTTCCTTTAAAAAAATTAGGTGCTCGTGTATACGTATTTGGTTCTAGAGCTCGTGGTGATCATAAAAAATATTCTGACTTAGACCTGCTTTTTGAAAGTTCAACCTCAATACCTTTTCAGAAGATAGCTTTGATCAAATCTGATCTTGAAGATAGTGATTTGTTGATCAAAGTAGATCTAGTGAATTTACAAGAACTGGCGGAAGGATATCGGGAATCTGTTCTTAATGATAGACAAGAGATTATGGCCATTGATAAATAGCACAAGTTGGTTAAGTAGTACTAGTCCGCCCTAATTAAGAGGTCAGTAGACCTACTCAACCCGGACCGAAACCAGGCGATGCTCCTCAAGGATGAAGAAACTTAAGAAAAGAGGCTTCTGTCCAATACGGCCCCCTCCAGCATTGAGCATGGCATTTTTTACTAGTTCACCATGCTCCTGCTGAGAAAAACGCTAACTTGGCGGATGCATGATTCTGATTTGCTCTTCGATAGAGTCCAACTATTATGACAAGTTTAGTCCTACTTCGTTAAATCAGCGATAACTGTGTTGCTGCGTCGCAAAAAAATGCTCATTTAGCAATACCTAAACTCCGCTTTTTTTGCTCCTTGCGCCTTGTTCTCCCTGATTTAACGAAGTAAGATTCGTGTCTATCATGAAACTTCAATTTTTCATGCCGTCATTCTTTATTCAGAATGACGACATAAATTAAGGACATTGATCATGGAAACCAGTTTCTTTCTATTCATTTTAACAACCATAAGCAGCTGTTTATTTTTATTCTTGTTCATCCGAGAACAACGTCAAAAACAGGCCCTACTGCAAGAGCGCAGCGCTTTAATGACTAAGTTGGAGCTCGAAAAAGAATCTTCTAGCCAACAGAAACTTGCCTTGGAACAAATGAAAGATCAATTGCTCCATCATTTCCGCTCGCTCTCAAGCGACGCCCTCAAAGAAAGTAGCCAGTCTTTCCTAACCTTAGCCAAGGAAAGTTTTGCGCAGCTGAACCAGCAGTCCAAACATGATCTCGAACGAAAGCAGCAGGATATTTCCAACACCTTGAAGCCGATTCAAGAAACCTTGCAACGCTTCGATCATAAACTGAGTGATCTTGAAAAAACGCGCATCGAGGCCTTCAGCTCGATCAGCACGCATATTTCCATGATCTCAGAAAGCAATGAGAAGTTAAAACAAGAAACCAACAACCTAGTTAAAGCCCTGCGAGCTCCGCAGGTTCGCGGGCGTTGGGGTGAGATGCAGCTGCGCCGCGTCGTGGAAATGGCAGGCATGATGGAGCACTGCGATTTCATCGAGCAGGTCAGCACTAATACTGAGGAAAGCCGTCTGCGTCCGGACTTGCTGGTCAAGTTGCCTGGCGATAAAACCGTCGTCATCGATGCGAAAGCAGTGATTAATGCCTATATCGAAGCAAGCCAGGCTGATTTAGATCAAGACAAGAAGTTTAAATTGCAAGAGCATGCCCGGCATATCAAACAACGAGTCAGTGAACTCAGTAAAAAATCATATTGGGAACAGTTCCCTCATTCTCCGGAATTTGTGGTTCTTTTCCTGCCAGGAGAGGCATTGTTCAGTGCAGCTTTAGAAGTTGATCCTACCTTGATTGATCAAAGTGTTGATCAGCGAGTCATCATCGCTACACCGACGACATTGATCGCTTTATTGAAATCGGTAGCCTATGGATGGAAGCAAAGTGCCCTTGCTGAAAACGCACGATCGATTAGTGTACTGGGTAAAGAGCTGCATAAACGCATCGGTGATATGGCCTCTCATTTTTCTACTTTAGGACAGCGTCTCAACTCTGCTGTCGATTGTTATAATAAAACAGTCGGAACCTTTGAATCCCGAGTCCTGGTCACGACGCGTCGATTCCAAGAATTACAGGTTATCGATCAGGAGGATGCCTTAGCAAAACTCGAACCCATCGACAGGGTCACCCGTGAGATGAGAATCGGTGCTGAAACCACCAGCTTCGATGGAATGGAATGAACATGCAAATCAACGTTAAAGCGCCCAGTAATATTGCCATCATCAAATACTGGGGAAAAACCGATTCCGATCTCAATTGGCCAAGCAACTCTTCATTGTCTATGACACTTAAGAACTGTTACACGGAAACGAGTGTCAGCCTTGCGGATCAATC
>CAZOAX010000393.1:0-2212 GCA_964577735.1 uncultured bacterium | reverse complement strand
AGGACAGCCGCAATTCAAATCAACCGTGTCAAAACCAAGATCTTCAATAATCTTGGCTGCTTTGCCGGCAATCTCTGGCTTGGAGCCACAAAGCTGGCCACCGATCGGATGCATCGCCGTATCAAAATCCAAAATATGAAATGTTCCCGGATCATTTCGGATCAGCGCATCCATTTTGACCATCTCACAAAACACAAGACCTGGTTTATAGCGGCTCGACATCTGCCGGAAAGGAAAATCCGAACAACCGGCTAATGGTGCGTAAAATATATTATTAGGCAGTAGGATGTTGCCAAGAGCAAAGGGCTTTTTTAAAAAATTTTTCAAAATAATCTCAATAAGAAACTTTCAATAATAGACAATGAAATAAACGCCAAAATGGGACTAAAGTCAATTCCGCCAAGCGGTGGAACCACCCTCCTAAAAACATCTAAATATGGATCTGTATAAAATGCAACAAACTGAACAACTTTAGATTCACGCCATTCAGGAACCCATGAGCTAATAATACGCACAAATATCATGAGCGTATAAACCTGAAACAACATTTTTATAATCGGTGCCATTGGCTCACTCCAAATTTAGGAACTCATTATAGCTTAATGATTAGAAATAATCTAGTAAGGACTACTTGTCATTGTCAAAGACCTATGATACAATCGAGCCACTTATGCCATACAAACCTGTAGATGAAAGAACAGTCGGTTTATACAGTAAAAACGCTGTGATCCAGGCTGCTTATATTATTTTTGAAAAAGGCTCTTTTAAGATTGAGCGCCTATTTGAATTTCCTGCCACCTTAAATAACGATGATGTAAAGCCGCTTGACACAAGTGGACAGGAAAAAGAACTCCAGGATCTATGCAATAAGCACCTGGCTGTCGCCACCCTTGACGAATCTGATGTCCTTGTCAGAAGACTGCGTATGAAATTGACCAAGGATAAAGACATTGAAGAAGCCTTCCTTTTTCAAACAGAGCCGCAACTCCCTTATCCGATAGAGGCGGCTGTTGTGGATAAAATTATTGTTGAAAAAAGTGAAGGAAGCACCTTGCTTGTGTTCCTTGCTGCAAAAAAAGATTATATTCAAAAACTTTTGGGCTTTTGGGAAGAACAATCTATAGAGCCCGAGGTTGTATCGGCAGAACCCGTTGCTTTAAATGCTCTTTTAAATGCTTATTCTGTAACACAACCTGTTCAATATGCAGTCCATGTGGGCAAAACTGCTACATTATCTGTTCTTATTAAGGACGGTAAGCTTTTAGCTGCGCATTCAGTTCAAACAGGTTGGGAGTCGCTATACAAAGCTTTGTGTAATGATCGCGAAGAAATCATTCCTTTAGATGAAATGTTTTCTCCGGAATTCAATTTGCTTGAAACCGATCATTATCCAAAATTCAAAAAGGCCCTCGATGAACTCCTCCAAATGGTTCTTTGGAATTACCTTTCGCTAATTAAAGAAACCAAATTAAAAGAAAAACCCATCCTCTATGTTCTTGGAGAAGGTGCCAATATTTTTCATCTCCCATCCCTTATTGAAACAACCATTGGCATCGAACAAGGAAAGTTTGAAAATACAAATTGCAGTTTAAGCGATCTGAACCGTTATTCTCTCCCGATCGGCCTTGCTCTTACAGCACAACCCAAAGACAATCTAGCCCCCTCTCTATCCGTAAATTTTAGAAGAGAAGAGTTCACTTACGCTACTCCCTGGAAACGATTTAAAAAACCTCTCTTAACCTATGCCGCTTTATGTCTTGGGGTTGCTTGTAGTCTTTATTTTTTAGGATCCAGTTATCTGAAATTAAAAGAAGACCACCTTAAATCTAAATTTCTTGAACTTCTATCCTTTACTCAAAAACCCTACGATGTCTTTGAAGCTGCCTATGAGCAAAAATATCCTTTTGCTAAACGGGGTGATACAATCGTTCCTATTCAAAGTTTGAATGCTGAGGATGTTTCCAATCGGATCGATTTTCTTGAAACATCCATTAAATCAAGACCAGACTCATTTCCGCTGCTACCCAATATTCCACGCGTGAGTGATGTTCTTGTTTGGCTCAGTACCCATCCAAAACTGGTTTGCTCAGATAATTCAATCCCTGGGGATTGCTTGCCTTTTACGATCGATGTATTTAACTATTCGCTTGTTAAAAGACCTGAAATAACCAAGAAAAATGAAAAATATCAAGTGAAGATAGACCTGGAGTTC
>CAZOAX010000392.1:760-2218 GCA_964577735.1 uncultured bacterium | reverse complement strand
TTCGCGATGATTTGTTGCACTTGGACTTGACGAGTGCCTTGCTTAAGGGTGCCGATCGCAATGTCATCGATGCGGCAATTATCTTTGGAACTCTTACAAGGCCCATTTGCATAAAATGAGTTTGAGAGTTGGGAAGTGCCGGCGTAGCCACCTGGATTGATAGGCTTGTACTGGGCTTCCATGTCCAGAGTCCAATATTTTCCTGAGCCAAAGATTTGCTGTACTTCTAATCGTCGTCCTGTATCTGGATTGGAGCTCGAACCTTCTCCGGCAATCCTAAACTGACCGATCAGGGGCATGTGATCGGACATGGGACGAAACGAACCGTTGGCTGCCGTATTTACGTTGGGGACGAAGATGTTTTTTACGGAGATTTTCGAATTTTCTTTGTAAAAAATATAATCCACCCGGTATTTAGCTTCACTGACCGTAATGCGGCAAGTTCCATCAGCCGCAGGGCTCATACATGCATCGACATAGCGAATACCATTCTGGTTCAACCCATCTGCATAAGTTTTGTATTGTTGGGAGCTTTCGCCCATATTGAAATCACCGACTATGAAATGATGACGATCTCCGGAGAACAGCTTGTGAAAATTTTCGTGCATCCATTGATGCTGTTTCAAGTTATTTTCGGAAACGTAATCAGGGTGAACGTTGGTAATTGTGACTTGTTCCCCATTGGGAAGCTTTATTTTTGCTGCTTGCACATAGCGGCCTTCTGCAACTTTTTTTTCCATTTTAGCAGTGATTGGATGTTTACTTAGGATGACCAATCCAAGGGTGATTTTGCTAGATCCACTGCCATAGTGGGCCATCTTGGTGTAATAAGAATTCAATTTTAACCCATGCTTTTTCTTAAATTCTTCAACGAACTCGTCCTCAAAGCGAAGGCTGTCCGAATTTCTGTCATTATCCTTGTAACCTAAAGCTTCTTGCAGGGCTATGACGTCCACATTATTTTGCACCACGAGGTTCATGATCAAATCAATCATCGGTTTCGGATTAGCCAAATCATAGGATGGCTTCCCGTCATGATGTTTATTACAACAAGGGGCGATATTATAGGTGAGGATGTTTAGGCTCTGGGAATCACGTTCAAACAAGTCGGTGGTTTCGCTCTCATTTCCATTCTTATTCGCGCGATTGTCAGATCCGGAATCTCCGCAGCTGTTTAGAGAAATAACAATAAAAAACACTAGCATGATGACACGCAATGGAACCATTGCCATGACGAGAATCCTCCAGACATGTTTAAACATGGACTATGTATCGGGCAGGAAGGGTATTACTTAAGGAATGCATATATTTATCGGGATTCTAAGAATAACTAAGTCCTTCGAATCATAATCAGTCTTTTTTGAGAGAGATTGCTAGACCAAGAAAAACAAAGTAAAATTGAGTGTAAACTCAATAACTTATCAAATGAAATTGAATTTTTTATGAAGAAAAGCATGA
>CAZOAX010000392.1:0-750 GCA_964577735.1 uncultured bacterium | reverse complement strand
GATCAGGGCCGTTCATCCATAGCGTTCGATTTTTTCGGTTTTCTGATTTCGATCGCAGGAGCTTACTACTTTAAATGGACGACGACAGATCTTATCTGGAGTCTTTGGATTTCGAGCCTGGTGATCGGTACTTCGATTTTCTTGGTTCAGATACTTGGACCGCTATTTTATTCTCCTAAAGATGAAATCTCGCCATCGCTAGGTGACCGTTTAAGATATTTGCCTTTTTCTTTGGGACTCCTTGGTTTTTTTATTCTCCATTTCGGGTTATTTCATTTAGGTCATCGGGAAATTCTAAGGGAGTTCTTTCCACGAGAGCAAGGGGAAAGTGTTGCGGTCCTCGTGCTTGAGTTTTGGCCTATGTTACTTTCTTTAGCTTTATCTCAATTGCACGATTTTCATATCAAGTATAACGTCGCTAATTTCAATTCAAAAGAAGCTAAAGGTCTTATATCAGCTCCTATTTCGAAGCCATATATCAGTGTGTTTAAAATGCATCTACTCATTTTCGTTTTTGCAGGTTTAGGATCCTACCAAGCACAGACTTCTTTTACGAACCATGTCATAGTATTGTCTGTTTACTTCTTTCCCTTTAGGATGTTTTTTCCAAAAGTTAAGCCATTTGACCTGCAGGATGTGTAGGGTTGTATAGATTTGCGGATTTAACTTGGCAAGCAATTACAAAAGAGAGATTAAAAATTGCCACATTGATTTCTTATGATCATTTTCCAACAGCTAGTTGAATTGCTT
>CAZOAX010000391.1:0-2222 GCA_964577735.1 uncultured bacterium | reverse complement strand
GTAATGGGTCTAAAGCTGTCACCATCAAGCTAACTAAGCTCATTAAGAAGCATGATGATTGGTCTATATCCCGCCTTTTTCACAATATCAAAATGGTTTGCTCTTCAAAATACGCCAAAGCTTTTAACGATCGGATCGATCAACTTGCTGATGAACTCTATAAAGTTAACCAACAAAACGAAAAAGTTAACCAACAAAACGAATTTCAAATGCTCTTGAACGATTTTGTTGATGACCAAGTTATCGATACTCATAGCTTGGATGATATAAGAGCATTTTTTTACAATAACCAAAGACTCATGGATGAAGCCACCGGCGATGATGCTGTTCAAGCAGATTTGTTTAAGTTAAGCGGTATTGTGCGTGAGAAGTTCAATGATGCCAATCTAGCCCATTTGATAGGCTCTAAGGCCACAGCCGTGATGCCTCTTCCAGTCGATATGGATTTAAATGTACTACCTGATGAAGTTCAATCACTGATCTTTTCAAATCTAAACTCTAACAATGATTTGAATCAGCTTTTAGTTTCCAAGCAAACCAGTAAAAATGTCTCTCCGGTTAAAAATACTTTCATCAACGAGTACGATATTTGTGTGGGAGATTTAAACTGTAAAACAGCTGAAGAAGCAGTAAAGTATATAATCGCTCATCAATTAACTGCGGCAAATTTATCAGATTTTTCTGACTTTAACGATGAAGATTTAGACGATTTGAGTAAATGCACATACCTAAAAAAATTATCCCTCAATTCTAAAAATTTTTCAGGTGATAAACTAGTCCGTACGCTTAAAAACTTTGATCAACTTGAAGATATAAATCTTTCACATTGCTCAAAAGTTTCTGCAAATCAACTCCTTGAAATACTACAAGACCATAACAACCTTCAGGGGCTAAGTCTTATGGGTATGGAAATAGATGATGAAATTGCAAAAGCGATAGTAAACCTTTCTCATCTCCAAAGACTAAGTCTTATTGGGAGTTCTAATTTACCTGAGGATCAACTTGTTGAATTGTTAGAAAAAAATAGCAATATTCAAAACCTGAACCTGAACAATCTAGACACAAGTAGTAGAATTGTGAATGCCATCTGCAATTTAAAAGAACTTAAGGATATCGCGCTCGCAGGTCTGACAGAGGATCAGATTGCAGAAATACTGGAAAAGCAGAAATGTATAAAATACTTATTTCTTCCCGATATTAATGATAGAATTTTCAATGCGGTTATGAATCTGACTAACCTTGATCACCTGAATCTTTATCAAAAAATTCCAACCGATCAAATTGCCGACATCCTTAAAAAACACATCCATCTAAGGAGCTTGCATGTAGATCCAGATCAAAAGATTTCAGATGAAACTATTGAAGCTGTGAACAACCTTAAGATGCTTCAAAATTTAAAAATGCCAGCACGGGCAGTCTTAAAAATGAAAGTGAATCACAATATTAAGTCCCTGGACTTGAGTTATAGTGAAGCTACAATAGATGAATATTATGAAGCCATTGATAAATTCCCTAATCTTCGTCATTTGTATATCTTTGATTGCACTGTAGTTGAACAAGGTGGCAATCTTCACACTGGTTTTTCGCTAAAGGAAGTAAATAAAATTTTAAAAAAATACCCCTATCTCAAGACACTATAAATAATTCTCATTTATCAAATCTTAATATAATTTTGATATAATAAACCAAAAAACGAGGTTTCATTATGAGTAAAGTTCAAAGAAATCAAAATACTAGCCAGTTTGATCAGTATACAAAGAGTGATTGGGCAAAGTTCCTTAATGAAGGAGCCTTCCGAGGCTGCAAGATCAATAAACTAGCTACTCGATTGCACGCTAACCCTTTGCACAAACTCATCAAAGACCAAAATGAGATAAAGTTAACCTGTAATGGGTCTAAAGCTGTCACCATCAAGCTAACTAAGCTCATTAAGAAGCATGACAACAGGACTGTGTCACGCCTTTTTCATAACATTAAAATGTTTTGCTCTTCAAAGTACGCCAAAGCTTTTAACGATCAGATTGATCTACTTGCGCATGAGCTCTCTCAAATCAACCAACGAAGTGGATATCCAAAGCTTTTGAACGATTTTGTTGATGATCAAGTGATCGATACCCATAGCTTGGATGACATAAAAGCATTTTTTTACAATAACCAAAGGCTCATAGATGGAGCCACCGGCGATGATGCTGTTCAAGCAGATTTGTTTAAGTTAAGCGGTA
>CAZOAX010000390.1:0-2235 GCA_964577735.1 uncultured bacterium | reverse complement strand
CCATCAAAAAGTATAATTTGCGTGATAGTATCAAACAAGGATCTGCTTCCTGCAAATATCCCAATAACGACAAGGAAAATTTCTTTTATACAGCTGGCGTGAGACAAGGGACTGCTACATACTGTTTTCAATCAGGCGACATGATGCAATACCATTACGAAAACGGTAAAATAGAAGGGATTTTAACAGCACATTACATCAATGGTAGCGCTACAAGGGTCGAATATAAAAACAACGCTGCCAATGGGCGTGCAACAAAAACGTTCTACAACGGCGACGTTCTAGAGTTTGAGTGTGTCAATGACCATGCAGAAGGGGAAGCTACCCGAACATTTGCAGATGGCACGATTGAACAATTCACTTTTGTAAAAAGCATCAAGCAAGGCCCTGCCACCCGCACCTACCAGAGTGGAAAAATTCAAAGATTTACTTACGTAAATGGGGAAATCGACAAAGGTTCAATCTATGAAAACCTCGTCCAGATCATCGTGACAACACATAAATAAGATCTAATGAAATTTCCTCTTCCTAAATAAATGGGAATTGATTATATTCATGACGTTTTTCGGAGCATAGCGCAGCTTGGCTAGCGCGGCTGCTTTGGGAGCAGTAGGTCGGGGGTTCGAATCCCTCTGCTCCGAAACTAAGCTCCTATATATACTGTAGGAGCTTTTTTTATGCCTCTTTACTGGAATCCCGATCCCGTCGCTTTTAATATTCCTTTTTTGAACATCCCCATTTTTATTTACGGCCTTTGCTTTGTTATTGGATTTGCCTTCGGCTATTTTCAGCTTGTTCGACTGCTAAAAAAGACCCTTCCTGAAAAAGACCCAAAAGAAATCAGCACGCTTGTCGACCAATTGACGTGGTTTGTGATCGGCGGAACCATTATTGGCGCCAGGCTCGGGCATGTTTTTTTCTACGACTGGGACCGGTATAAAGATAATCTTTGGCAGATACTAAATACGCGCGAAGGTGGCCTTGCAAGCCATGGTGGGACCCTTGGGGTCATGCTGGCACTAGCTATTTTTTACTTTTTTATCTTCAAAAAGAAGACCGGTTTATCATTCCTTCAACTTTTAGACCACATGGTCCTTCCAGCCTCACTTGTCGCCTTCTTCATTAGATTGGGTAACTTTTTCAATCAGGAAATCCTGGGCACGCCATCCAATCTACCTTGGGCAGTTCAGTTCGGATCTCCGGCAGATGGCAGCATCCCTGTCCCCCGTCATCCGGCCCAACTGTACGAAGGACTTGCCTATTTGATTACTTTTGTGATACTTACTCTTCTTTGGCATAAGACCGACCTGAAGAAAAAAAGTGGCTTTATAACGGGGCTGTTTTTCGTTCTTGCCTTTGGATCCCGTTTTATCATCGAGTTTGTGAAGGAACATCAGCATTCAGTTCTAGACCAAAGCTTTCTTCAAGCCGGACAAACGTTAAGCCACCCCTTCATTTTTCTTGGGCTGTTCCTCATGATAAGGGCGTTGAAACTATATGAAGTTAAACACACATAAGTTGATGGCAACGGCCACAGTTCTCCTTGGCATGTTCATAGCCGCCATGGAAAGCTTGATCGGCTCAACTCTTTTACCAAGCATTATTTACACACTCGACGGTATTGACCTCTATCCTTGGGTCATCAGTTCATTTCTTCTGGCACTAGTTGTCGCCACCCCTATATTTGGTAAACTTGCAGACCATATGGACTTTTTTAAAGTCTATTTGATTGCTCTTGGATTTTTTGCGATCGGCTCCTTGTTTTGCGGCCTCTCAAGGACGATGATTGAATTGATTTTAGCAAGGACGCTTCAAGGCGCAGGAACAGCCGGCCTCATCACCCTTTGCCTTATTTATGTCGGACTTGCCTACCCATTGACAATTCGACACAAGATGCAAGCCTTGATCAGCTCGACATGGGCGATCGCAAGCTTACTTGGGCCTTCCTTTGGTGCTGCCGTAGCAGCTTTTTCTTCTTGGCGCTATGCTTTTTTGATCAACATCCCACTTTGCATCCTTCTACTTATTGGTGCTTTTCAATACTTAAGAAACACCCTCCGGGCAAACTCTGAAGATCCTTTCGACACATCCGGTGCCGTTCTTTTCACCGTCTCTACGATTGGTTTTCTTTTCAGTATGTTCCAATTTGGAAAACTCCACTTCGGTATAGCTGAAATTCTATTACTTATAGCCTCACTTATCATTATGGGCTGGTTGATCAAACGTGGCTGTAAT
>CAZOAX010000389.1:0-2242 GCA_964577735.1 uncultured bacterium | reverse complement strand
GCCGTACAGATGCCCTGAGTCGTTTTCAAATGATTCCTACTTTACCCTCAAAGAAATTTCAGAACTATTTAAGTCGTCTTTGTTTATTTCAGGGAAACCCTGTAAGGACCGGTGGAGTTCTGTGAACGAGTTCAGAGGACATATTTCACCCGCTCTCAGTCAGGGAATTTCTGAGATCGTTCAAAGGTCTGCTAAGGATAATCTCGCGATCATTGAAATAGGAAGTGGGATAGGCTATTCCCTTTCAGGAAAGATATCATCTACTACAATCAAAACTCAGCAAGATGCCGGAGAATGCCAGTTATTAAAAAAATCTATAAATGAACCAATTTACAAGCTCGATATTGAAAGCGTTTGCAAAAGACTGGAAAAAATGCAAAAAAAAGTTCCACTATTTTTTGCGCTGAATGTATTCGACTGTCTTTCTTCCACTTTAAGAAAAAAAAGCTTCTTGCAACTTTCAAAATTACAATGCACAGGTGACCGTATTTTGAGTATGCATGATACAAATCCTTATTTGGATCAGATTTTCAAGGATTTGCGTATTTTACATCCCGACCATGCCATACTTCCCTATTATTCTGGGGGTGAAGAAACTAATTTGTCTGCCATTATGGTTCCTAAAGATAAATTCCCATTTATGCCTACAGAAAAAGACTTCGTGTCCTTTATGGAGGATGAGGTCAAATCTGTGATGAATAAAAGCACATCCCCATTGCAGCAAAAACTCCGTTTGATGCAAAAAGAATTAGATCTTAAGGTCATTGATCTTGAACTTTTTTCCGCAGGTCAAATTGCAAAAGAGTTTAATGAGATTGGGTATGAAACAGAAGTTTCTTATCATGCATCATTTACAGTCGGTCAAGCTGGGATTACACAAGATCTTGCCTACAAGCGCGTAACAGATCTTTTCACAGTTAGAGAATGGTGTACGACCGATGAAAAGTTTCTCAACGGTTTAAGAAAAAAGAAGCTTAAGCTCCCTGAGTACGTCAACGAGACCTTCTTACGCAAAATGAGAATGAGCGGACAAAAACTTTTAGGCGCTGAAATCCTTGTGATCGAAGCCACTAAGAAGTAGTCTGATAGCGGTAGCCTTACTAAAGGCTACCGTACATTTCAGCATCCATTTTTGTGTAATAGGCTTCCATTCGTTCTTGGATTTTCTCAACGGTGATAGGCTCTTCAGCAAGTTGCATGTCTGTGATCAAATCCGTGATGATCTTGAAATTCGAATAGATGTTGTTCCATGTATTATTGGATTCTTGAATTGCATCTAAGTTAACTGTGTAGAATTCTTCTTGACGCCAGAGGTTTCTAATTTCTTCATCCTTTTGATTATATTTAACTTGAATGGAGGTTAGCTGATTCTGATTGACGTTGAGGATGTCGGCAATAATTTGGTCTGAAATAATTTGATCCTTAACACCACTCCAGGTGCTTAAGATCCCTCTATCGTAGTCTTTATTTCCCAGGTATTCATTGTCGATCTCGAAGATTTTCCCTGTTCCTGTTTGAATCATGGTATTGTCACCACGAGCATCCATTTTTCCAAGAACCATATCGATTAGGATAGCTTTTTGGTAGGAGGATAGATTCACTCTGTCTGGTTGCCCTTTTCCGGAATTGGGTAGAGTTTTCCCCTCGATATAAGTCTGAAAAGTGAAAGTATAGGATTTATCATTCGATTGGTTGTTGTCTTTAAAGTCTTTCACAAGTGTACTGTACTTCGGTTTGATGGGGGAATCCGCACCTGTGCGAAGACAAGAAAATTCATGCACAAGCTTGGTTTTTGGAATGGTGTCCCAATTGAATGCCTTACAAATTTTGTAAGCCATTTCCTCTATGTGAGGCATCACTTTAGGTATTTTCCTGTCTCTTATTTCGCAGGATTCTAATTTGGCCACAACTGGTGATGAAACCCTGTAGAGACAATAAAAACTTCCCTTGTATGAGAGGCATTTCCCAGGTTCTGATAATTATTCTTTATTAAGTTCCACGAGTATTGGTTATTATCTGTGCTTTCAGCAAACGCCATGTTAAATTACTTTGTTAAATTAATGTATTTGCTTAAAATTTTATCACCTCCTTGTTAAGGGTGAATTAACCCTTTATTAATTTATGATTAATGACGAGCAGTGTGGTGTTTTGCCTATTTGATGCTAATGTTGCATATGATGATATAATGGGAAATGGAGGTGGTTATGCAGCATGTTAAAGTTAGCTTAGATAGCCGTAACCG
>CAZOAX010000388.1:0-2246 GCA_964577735.1 uncultured bacterium | reverse complement strand
CATCTAGCACATGTCCGACCACGACATTCGTAAAGTTCATGGTATCGTTTTGTATCGAGTCGACCTCAAGTCCGGACTGAGTCAAAATTTTTGCAATCTGTTGAGGTGGCAGCTCAATATCAATATATTCTTTTAGCCAGGATAGGGGGAATTTCATATGTCTATTTTCGGGTTAAATTTGTAACTAGGTTAGCGAAAGATTGATTTATTTTCCCCATCAAAGTAAACTTTTCTTACTTATTAAGGAGACAACTCATGACAAAAGAACGTACATTATCCATCGTCAAACCTGACGCTGTTGGCAAAAACCACGTCGGCGCTATCCTTTCCCGTTTTGAAAAAGCCGGATTGAAAATTGTTGCTGCAAAAATGAAACAATTGAGCCGTCAAGATGCAGAAGGCTTCTACGCTGTTCATAAAGAAAGACCTTTCTTCAATGATCTCGTATCCTTCATGATCTCAGGTCCCGTTTTCATCTCTGTCTTGGAAGGTGACAACGCAGTTCTGACAAACCGCAACATCATGGGCGCAACAGACCCTAAGAAAGCTGACGCTGGCACAATCCGTGCAGACTTTGCAACAAGCATCGACGAAAATGCAGTGCATGGTTCTGACGCCGCTGAAACAGCAGCAGTGGAAATCGCTTACTTCTTCAAAGAAAACGAGCTCTGCCCAAGAACGCGTTAATGCTTCTTTTGATCGATAATTTTGACTCGTTTACCTACAACATCGCTCAAGGTTTTGAGCGTTTAGGTAAGCGGGTCCAAATCACCCGCCCTTCAAATATTTACTCAATTGATCCGGAAGTAGATCGGATCGTAATCGGCCCGGGCCCTGGCCACCCTAAAGACGCTCATTTCTCATTACGCATAATCAAAGAAAATCTAGGCAAAATCCCCCTCCTAGGCATTTGTCTTGGCC
The DNA here is from genome assembly GCA_964577735.1 of uncultured bacterium. Classification (GTDB taxonomy): domain Bacteria; phylum Chlamydiota; class Chlamydiia; order Chlamydiales; family Parachlamydiaceae; genus CAZOAX01. The sequence goes on along the minus strand of CAZOAX010000388.1, from coordinate 1,325 downwards.
ATCAGTGTTTAGCTCATTATTTTGGTGCTGAAGTCACATTTGCAAAAAAACCGATGCACGGCAAGCCAAGTCTGATCCATCATGACAGTTCAGGACTTTTTTCCGACATTCCCTCCCCTCACACCGTTATCCGCTACCATTCTCTCAGCGTAAATCCCACAACCATCCCTAAAAGCCTGCAGGTAACCGCTACAACTGACTGCGGAGAAATTATGGGCCTTCGCCATCGACAAGGATTTTTTGAATCTGTACAATATCACCCGGATTCCATTATGACAGAGTACAGCGAAATTTTTTTTTCAAACTTTTTAACCCGAGGTTTTTCATGAACAAATGGGCACTTTTCCTCTTACTTCCTTGTCTTTGCTTTGCAGCTGACGAACAAACTCTATCCATCATTAAACCCGACGCAGTCAAAGCCAAACATATCGGCGATATTATCCAGCGTTTTGAACATAACGGCCTGAAAGTGGGCGCCATGAAGATGACCGCGCTTTCACAAGATAAAGCCGGGGCCTTTTACAAAGAACACGAAGGAAAACCCTTCTATAACGATCTGACCAAGTTTATGACATCCGGCCCGGTCGTTGTCATGGTCCTGACCGGCCCTGATGCAATTGCCAAGAATAGAGAATTGATGGGCGCAACCGACTTCCAAAAAGCCGCTCCCGGCACCATCCGAAAAGACTTTGCTCACTCGCTCACAGAAAACGCCGTCCACGGCTCCGATTCTAAAGAATCCGCCAAGCGGGAAATTGACTTCTTCTTCACCCCAGCAGAACTCGTCAACTAGACCCAAGGGAGAAATATGTTGAATTTTTTATCTTTTTTCAACATATTGCAAATATATGTTGAATGATTCAACATATCCTTCAAATATGAGCATTTTTTAGGAAATTTTCAACATATGGCCAATTTCAAACCAGACATCCCGTATAATAATATACGGGAACTTCCTCCTAAATTCAACGTGGAAACCCCCATAATTTTGAAAGCTTGCATTGAAGCTAATAAAGAATTAGCTAAGTTAAAAATGGCTGAAAAACTAATTCCAAATCAAACTGTTTTCATTAATAGCATCCCTTTACTCGAGTCTCAAGCGAGTTCGGCAATAGAAAATATTGTTACCACAACAGATGATCTCTTTAAATATGCTGATAGTGATTCCTCTACAATCTCATCAGAAGTGAAAGAAACGCTTCGTTATCGCACTGCCCTTTACCATGGCATTAAATTAATTAAACAACGCCCTTTAAGTATTTCTACAGTTTGTGAAGTATGAATCATCAAGCACGGTTTCGAAGATGACATCAGAAAAAAACCAG
>CAZOAX010000387.1:0-2252 GCA_964577735.1 uncultured bacterium | reverse complement strand
TTAATATAGAAATTCAACACAGAGGCACAGAGACGCTGAGGCACAGAGAAAGGGTATTTTAAATAATACATCTTCTCTGCGTCTCTGCGTCTCAGCGTCTCTGTGCCTCTGTGTTGAATCATCCAAACCTATTCTTAAATAGACTATTATACACCTATGGGTAAAAGCAGGGTGACTCACCCAGCTTTGGTCCTGCGCCGCATTTCTGCTTTGCCATAAAAGCCGCGGTGGCAGCTTCGCTGCTCACAATTGACCGCAAGGAAACCTTGCGAAAGAGGCAGCAAATAACATTTGCTGCCAATGAATGTCAAAAGTTACTACTTCTCTCCTTAAATGACGATGCTGCCGGGGATCTTGTTTGAATCGACACCGAACTTCGCATATTTTGCTCGGGCTCGATTGATCCTGTCTGAAATTTCAGGACGGACATTCGGATCGTGTTTAATTGTATAATTTTTGATTGGGAAGTTTTTAAATGTGTCCGCAAGTGATATTTGCCGGGTTGCGTCCTGTACAGTCATGCCCCCGCAGGAGTCCCCTTGAGCGAAGGGAGCAATCCCCAATGGAAATGATTCAGGATCAGCAATTGAAGTGACATGCTGCTCTGGCCTTGACTCAAATTGACTTCTATGGATCCAGTCGTGTTCGAGTGTTTGGCTGGATATGAAATCCGCACAAAATCGCTTAAACATCTTTTTATCCATTTCCTCAGGCACATCAGGATTTTTAGCAACGTGCCGTACAGATCTTAAGGTCCCTTTATGGAAAGATCTTGCAGGAAGAATGGTATCATTGTTTTCACCAAAAAATGGATAATAAGGCATTGAAGACTCGTGCAGCTCTTTAAAAAATTGGCTGTAAATTTTCCATTCACGCTCGATCTGATTCCAGTTAGCATCTATAAATCGATTAACTCCACCTCGTATACGTTTATAATGCATGCTGATCGCACTTGCAAAAACGAACTTCTCATTCGTTTCTTCTTTTCGACTTGCAAAAGGATCTTTTCCTCCCAGCACATCGATCAATAGATCTGAAATGCCCACATTATCAAATCCTGAGATATCTAATACGGCGCCCTGCCCTGAAATAATCTCTTTCCCGAGGTCATTCGTGATTTTCTTGGTTAGACCACAATGAGGAATGAGCAATTCTCCAAGTTTTGTACCCGATAAGATATCCAGAACTTTTTGTGCGACAAACGCTCCCCACATATGCCGAAGACCCAGATGATAAACTCCCTGTCCGTAAAGAGCGATGGTGGCATTCATTCCAAGCAGACCTATCTCTAATCCCGGACTATCTTTCAAATAGACCGAAGTTTTCCGATCAACGACCGTTTTCCCGTCTTTCTTTGTCCACTCAACGGTCAATTTCACAAGCTCATCTGTGTTTTTGTTCACCTCTAAGCGAAAATTCGGTTGGCAATAGTCTTTGTCAAAGGTATAGCGATCTAAATTTACTTCATAAATTTCAAGGTCTCCCTCAATTTTTGGCGGAAGTGGACAAATCCCATTTCTGAGCACATTGAGAGAGCTTTCAAGCGTTAGCGGAGTGGATCCCATGTTGAATGACTCCTTGACATCTTGGATATCATGAAAATCAAAGACATCAAAAAACTCCTTCGTATTCTCCCACCCACTCTTTAATTTACCCGGTATTGCAGCCATGACGATATCAAAATAATAACTTAAAGGCGCTCGTTCTTCTGTAAAATACTGATCAAAATTGACCTTGCCGACCTCCATTGTCTCACCTAGATAAACATCTTTCACAACAGCTTGCGCGATTTCCTTTCTTTCTTTCAAAAACTTGAACTCTTTACGCGAATCGATCTTTGTTTCATTCACAAGATGAAAAACAAGATCGACCTTATGATCCCTAGCATTTAGTGCAGCTGTCTGCAGCCTAAAATTCCCTTTTGCATCGGTCTTGCACATCCCCAGGAAGTGATTATCTTTACCATAAACGTTGATTTTGACTTTTGAAGCCCCTTCATCAAGAGGAATATAGCCCTGAATTGTTCTTACACCATTTATTGGCTCCATAGATTGTCTCCTTTTTACGCCACATGTCTTATAGCGTCTTCATCAAATCCTATGAAACATTTTTTTGGGGAATAAGACGCAAAAGTACTTTTGCGTCTTGTTTAAATTATAATTTATTTAAGGCTTCTTCATCAGACAGGATCTGACCCAATGTAGAATGAGTCCACTGAATGTTTGAGATTTCAGGATTGTAATTGGCTACAC
>CAZOAX010000386.1:0-2256 GCA_964577735.1 uncultured bacterium | reverse complement strand
ATGATGATATGTATCAAATGTGGGTGGCAATGTACGCTAAAGAGTACGAGGTTGAAAAATTAGAGCCAAGCGAGGTCGCGGTGTCTAGCGCATTAAGCAACCTTGCGGCTGGCGTCCGCCCACTTTGTGGCTCAAATACTTATTGTCAAGTCGGTAGTTTGGTCCTTAAATCCATTGACGAATTAGCTGGTACTTACCACACCGGATCAACCTCTGCAGTCGTTAACTATAGTGGAGGGATCCAGAAAAGATTTAGTAAAAATACTTATACTCTTTCACAAGGATCGACCTCTATTGAGATGAGAGCTTGTGTCGATCGAGCAACTTGTAACTTGTGATCAAAATATGGGGCTCTTGGCCCCATAGCAATAAGAAGAGGAAAAAATGAAAATAAAATTTAAAATATCAATCCTGATACTCTCATTAGGTTTATTGGTTACATATTTCTTCATAAATAGAGAGCAAGATGATGAGACTATAAAAAGCCTCTCGCAAATACCGGGTATTCAGACTGAGAAAATAGTTGATACATCTGAAGTTGGTAGATCAATCATACAAAATGACAAAGATTTAGATAGGCCAATTATTTCTCAAGAAGAGATTAAAGAAATGCTCGAAGAGCAAGAGTCTATGGAAAAAATGGAGCAGTTTGAGCTTCATTTCCCGGTGGGCTTGAGAGAGGAAATTGCTGAATACAATAATAAAATTAAGGATTTGAATCCAGATCGTCTAAGATTAAAATCCCTAGATCAGAGAATCAATGAACAGATCCTCGCTGGACAAGGCGCGGAGGATCAATTATTGGAAGAGCGCGCTGAGATCAGAGAGAAGTTGACTGTAGAAGCAAAGAATCTTGGTGAGAAAGCTATGGAGCTGGCAGCTAGAATTCGCGATGAAAAGCAATCGATCCGAGACCAGTATTTTAATAAACTCGCCGAATTGAATCGACAGGACAACTAATGTTTAGATTAACAGAGTTCTTTTGTGCGACGCTTTTTCTTATAAGCTGTAGCAGCTCAGAAAAACCTGAAAACCCTGCTGCTGAGCAAGAACCACCGACTTGTGTGGGTGAAGCTTGCCAGCAAAGCAGTCCTGTTCAAGAGTCTCAAGGTTTATGTGACAATGAGACAGATTGCAAGTTACCATTGACCGAAGAAAAATCAAATACTGTCGAAAAGCTGAGTCAGATAAGTGGAGACATTGATCCAGAAGATTGCTCAATAATATTAGATTTTGCCATTAAGTCTGACAAAATACAGGGACTTAAAGAAGATGACAGGGAAATAATACAAGCCTATTTGAAATTTGCTTATGAACCTTCAGTAATAGAAGAGAGCTTTCAGATCAAAGCTGGAGAGGAAAGGATCTACTATCTTTTTTCATTAAATAGATCAGTTGTTCAAGATCTGGGCATAAGCAATCAGAAGCTGGTTTGCTCCGTTCCTAATAAATTTATCGTCTTTCCTAAGGTTGATTCAATTAGTACTTTAAACCTCCCGAATTTGTGGCGACATGAATATACGGAATTTGTACAAGATCTATGTGATAATGGGAAGAGCACTTGCTCTCATAACCTAGCGCCAGGCAGTCATTATAAAGGCGGACTGCATATATCGATTCCACTTGGTGCAATTAGACCTATTTTTAATTTCTATTGGAAATTTAACCCTGTTGTTTCAAATGACAAATTGTCCAGTGTGGAAAGTTTAAACTTTGATCTGAATCATGATCTTTACTCAAATTGTAGCAAGATTACATTGTTAGTTAGTCATCATAGCAATTTTCAAGATCCTTCTCTCTCGCTAGAAAAGGCATCAGGCGTTTGCTTTTCCAAGAATGCACCTTTCATTGATTCTGATATTAATCTTGATCTTTCAATGAATGAAGACGACATTGAATGGACTCTAAGAAATGAATATATTGAAAAAGGTTATATTTGGTTTCCATTAAAAGAAAACTTTTTATTTAATTGTGAATTATCCGGTTACAAACCTGAATGTTATCCTATCGTCATTGATAACTTCATGCCCTACATTCAATCCTATATCCGCGGTCTCGAAGATTTATTCGTCAAAGTAACATTTGAAGATAAGGTCGAGCTGGTCGTGAAGTTGGATAAAACTCCAGGGAAACCAGAGATCGTGTCCCAACGATGGCTTGATCGCTGATAAAAAGTTCTGCAACAGATCTTGATTTATCTTTATTGCCTTCATTGCTATGGCAGATCGTCAAGCAAAAGTTCATCCGCTCCTGCTT
>CAZOAX010000385.1:1539-2259 GCA_964577735.1 uncultured bacterium | reverse complement strand
CCTTTGAAGCCATGATGCAAGACCGTAAGAGCCTGCAAGGGGGCACTTCGCATTATCTTGGGCAGAACTTTGCTAAAGGTTCTGATATCAAGTTTTGTAACAAAGACGGTGAAATGGAATATGCCTACACCACTTCCTGGGGGGTGACGACCCGTTTGATCGGCGCACTGATTATGTGCCACGGTGATGATGATGGCCTAAGATTGCCTCCTCGTGTCGCTCCTAAGCATATAGTGATCATTCCATTTGTTTCAAAACCGGAATTTGCCGATGCGATCCTGGATTATTCAGAACAGATTGCAAAAGAGCTTGGTTCAGTTGATTATGCGGGTGAAAAAGTGGTCGTACATATCGACAGACGCGATAAACGGGGCGGCGAAAAGAACTGGGAATGGATTAAGAAGGGAATTCCGTTGCGCATAGAGGTCGGTCCTCGCGAACTTGAGTCAAAATCCTGTGCTGTTTCAAGACGTGACCGCCCGCACAAAGAAAAAACTGTGATGACGCTAGATAGCTTAAAAGAAACTCTACCGGCATTACTTCAAGAAATGCAAGATGGGTATTATGCCGAAGCTAAAGCCTATCGCGATGCCCATATTTACACCCACATTACGAATTTTGAAGAGATGAAGGCCTTCTTCACTCCTAAAAACAAGAATAAGCCTGAGATTCATGGTGGCTTTGTGCTTGCTAAGTGGTGCGGAGATGTAGAAACTGAGA
>CAZOAX010000385.1:0-1529 GCA_964577735.1 uncultured bacterium | reverse complement strand
GACGAGCTAAAGGTGACCATCCGGTGCTTGCCCCTCAAGCAGTCCGGAACAGAAGGCAAATGCGTGATCACAGGACGCCCAGCCACCCTAGATGCCATTTTCGCAAAAAGCTATTAAAGGAGTATAGAATGAGCTTTCCAATTGTAGGAAAAAAAGAACAAGTAGCTACTAAGTCATGTTCTAGCGAGCCAATAGATGGGAATTTACAGGGCAGGGATGTGTATCAATCCGTACTGAACCCGGTGGATGGTAAGCGTTTTAGAGACTTAATTGAGGCTGATCAAATTAAACATCTGGACTACTTTGATAGCAGCGAAGAGGAAGAGGTATCTGTAATGGATACTAAGCTTTTTGAGGAATTAAAAAATTGTTATGGAGATAACAGTAGTCTAGATGGCGTATTTGCTGGTTTACACGCTCCTGATTTCGGACAGAAATTTAGAGCCTTTCTCGCCAAAGAAAAGGCTCGAGGTCGTTAATTATCGAACAAAAAGCCAGTGAGGGGCGACGAGTCGTTCGTCCTGGGTTTTCTTCTTTTTTCTTAGATCGGCGATGCAAGAAAGCTTAAGGGCAAGGGCATCGTCAAGCTTCTTTCGCTCTTGCTTCATCGTTTCCCATTGATCAGGTGTAAAGTATTCAGGGTTAGAGACATAGGTTGTCAATTGATGTTCTGTAACTTGGCAATGTTCTAAAAGACCTGCAATCTCTTGGTCTAGTGTATCATTTTGAATCTCAAATTCTTTGAGCTTCTTTTCATGATCAAATAATTGAGTTTCTGAGTTTTTAAACATATGTAGTTCTCTTTTTAAATTATTACTATTATTTTATCAGAAAAGTGGTGAAATGTCAATCATATTAAAAATTTTATTTTAAATGGTGGGGTTGGTAGGATCAGGCAAAAAAGGAGGAGGGCTATGCAAGTCTTAGCTGGATATGGGTCGATTCCTGTTCCTATGGTGCGGATCGAAGCTTTAAGTGACGAGACACAAAATGAATTAAAAGAGCTGATTTTTCTCATTGGATCTTATCTTTCTGAACCTTTTTTAAAAGCAGATGAGTATCTCAAGCGTTGTTATACAGTCGAAGCGTTGAATGAAAATGCAAATAAAGTGGAGTGTTTTGCCCGGAAATTCTGCTTATTTACCGGAATGCTGGGATGGGGGGCAGTGGGCCTTGTAACAACTGGGCCGGCCTTTATTTTTGGGGCACTCCCGACTTATATTCAAAAGATCCCTTTTATTCATACGAAGTATCCGACCATCCCGCAAACGCTGCCTGCAGAAAGGTTGATCTCCCTCCTTTCCTGGAATGTATGTTGTATTAGCTCGGGGTTGACGATTACAGATGGCAACGTGACGCCGACTGAATTTCGGATGGATGCGATATTAGAGAATATCCTGGATGTGAATGCAGATGTAGTGTGTCTTTGCGAGGTGTTCGATGTGATTACCGCCCGTTACTTCAAGGAAAAGCTGGCAGGTGCCGGTTATTGCCATTTCTTTTCGCATATTGGCCCAAAAGCCATCGGC
>CAZOAX010000384.1:0-2277 GCA_964577735.1 uncultured bacterium | reverse complement strand
TACTTGCGCAAGGCTTGGTCTCATAGTATCTGGCAGCAAAACTTCCGGCTGGTCATGGGGTGGCCAGCAAAGTTAAAGAAGAATCATATTCACCCAATGGCGAGGGTTGTGGCGGTGGCTGATGAGCTCTGCCATATGATGATCAAAACTCCTTGGTCAGAGCCGATCCCGATTCTTGAGGCGCTGGAAAAAATCTATATTTCTCGGAGCGCAGAATTCGATCGTAATGTTCTTGAGGCACTAATAAAGCTATTTAACCCGGATGTTATAAAAAAAATTGAAGCAGCTCGAATAAAAGCAGAGGGTGCGTAGGGTGCTAGGCAATCTTTTTGCCCTTTTTTTCCTGTACTTTTGGTAGAGTGAGAACAAATCTCGTATTTTTTGACTCATTATTTATGATGAGTGTTCCGCCATGGGATTGAGTTATTCCGCGTGAGGCACTTAAGCCCAGGCCAGTGCCTTTGCCAATTTCTTTAGTGGTAAAAAATGGTTGCATGAGTTTTTCTTGGATGGCTTTTGGAATGCCCAGCCCACTATCAGTCACACTGATTTCTACATTCTCACTGCGATCTGAGATTTCAATCTTCACCCATCTTTCTTTTAAGGGTTGAACGGCATCAAAGGCATTATTCAGTAGATTAAGTACAATCTGGGATATCTGCGTGGCCTGGCATTCGATTTCAACAGGGGCTTCTGGATATTTAATCTCAAGGTTAATGCTGTGATTTCGGAATTTTTCTTTGCAGAAATCTAGGGTTTCATTGAGGATTGATTGAAGATCCGTTAATTGAAAAGTATCATTTCGCCCATCTCTGGAAAAAGATCTTAAGCCAGTAATAATGTTTGCGATTCTCGCTGCGGTTTTCGCGATTGTATCGGCTGTTTCATTTAACAGCGCTGTATCGAGTTTTCTATCTTCACTCATTTCTTTTAACTGTTCGGCGCGTAGTTTTATAATAGCGAGTGGATTATTGATTTCGTGGGCTATCCCGCCCGCCATTTCACCCAGGGCCGACATTTTCGATGTGCTTGCGATAATTTCTTGCTGCCGAATCAGCTCCTCATTTTTTTTGATGAGTAGCTCAGTTCTATCTTGCACGCGCCTTTCCAGAGTCTGGTTCATTTCGGAAATCTTTTTATTGGCAATTTCTCGCTCATACACTTGGCCCACTTGCCGGCCCGCATGGGCTACAATATTCAGAATATTCTCATTATGGTGGATGATTTTATCTGAAAAAAATTCGAAAACAGCCACTGTCTTACCTTGGCTAACAATGGGCAATGCAAAGGCTGAGTGCACACCGATATCATTTGTCACCTTATTTCTTGGAAAGTTTGGATCTTTAGTCACATCCATTATCCAAATGGGAGCGTCTGCTTCAAGAACACGCCCAGGCAGCCCAATGCCTTTTTTAAGTATCGTTTGTTCTGTAATAGTTTTGAAGATATGGAATTTTTGTTCATCCTGTAGATACCAAATTTTTGAGGATATCAGGGTGTCTGGTGCGTTTGGGTCAACAAGATACACATGTCCCACCGGCCAGTGAGTGAATAAGCAGATGCTGCGCAGGGTTCGATTCATAGCTTCACTAAGGTTATTGGATTCGTTTGCGAACATGGTGATTTCTAACATGAGCTTTACATAGTTGCGCTCGTAAGAAAGATTTTTTGTTTTAGAAACTATTTCATTGGTCATGGGTTTAAAAATCAGAAACTTGGAAAGTATAAGCAGGAGAAAACTTAGAGCTAGCATGCATGTTTGAATGACACTTACGATAAAATTATGTTCCCGGTTTTCTGCTTCGTAGGCGTCAACTGCTTTATCTAAGGTGTTCAGTAGAAGGCTAAGTTTGGCGGGCGGATGAGTTTTTGCTAGTTGCCCTGGAATTTTTGCGGATTGGATAAAATCGCTGATATTTTTATCCAGTGCCCATTCATCACCGAAATAGATTGTCTGTAGAGCAGGGCTAAGATTTTTTTGGGTTTTGAGTTTTTGATTCGTTTGTTCCATTAAGCTTATGGAGTTGTTTAATTCTTTTTCGATATACTTTTTAGCTAAGGAATTATATTCTCTATCTAGGTGCAAGGATAAAAAAGCAATTTTCTGAGATAGCATTCTTTGTCGGCCGCTAATATTAATTAAATATCCGTCTTCAGCAGTTGTTCTAAAATAGAGCATGAAGGTTGCGTAGTTGGCGATAAGCAACGTTGCCATCAAAGCGAGGGCTAATAGATATTTAGCTCTAAGCTTATTTTCGAGTTTTTCCACTTCTATAT
>CAZOAX010000383.1:1215-2286 GCA_964577735.1 uncultured bacterium | reverse complement strand
CATCTCCAGGTCACTGAATCCAAAAAACACACCATTAGGGAAATGATCGACAGGTTCACTTCTCAATGGTTGATCAAATATCCTGAGCGCGTTAAGAAGCAGTCAGCTCTGCTGGAATGGTGGAAAGATCGCCTCGGATATCTCTCCCTCAGTGACTTGAAGCCTTCAATAATCGCCGAAGCGCGCGACGTTCTGCTGTCCGAACCTTCCATACGCGGAGGTCAGCGCAATCCCTCAACAGTTAACCGATACCTGGCGGCTTTTTCTAAGGTTCTCACCATCGCTGTTAAAGAATGGGGATGGTTGGAAGACAATCCCATGCGGAAAGTTTCTAAACCACAAGAGGGAAAAGCTCGGGATCGGTTTTTAAGTCATGAGGAAAGGGATCGGCTGCTTATAGTGTGTAAAGAGTCTTCAAATCCGCATCTTTTTCCAGTGGTCAGTTTAGCCCTCCTAACCGGCATGCGGTTCACGGAGATTGTTACTCTTCAATGGACGGACATAGACTTCGTGAACAAAGTGATCACTCTTAATAAAACCAAGAACGGAGATAAGCGCTATATCCCATTGACACAAGTTATAGGTGATCTCTTAAGCACATTTCCGGATCAAAACGGCCTTTTATTCAAGCCTAGCCACATTAATAATCGAAAGGGTATAATCACCCTTCGCAAGGCCTTTGAGAAGGCTTTAACTGCGGCTCAGATCAAAGGTGTGCGTTTCCATGATCTAAGACATACGGCGGCTTCAAATCTTGCCATGAGCGGTGCAACACAGGGAGAGCTGATGACGATTCTTGGACATAAGACGCCGGCAATGACCCGTCGTTATGCTCATTATAGCCAGAAACATCTTGCTGCACTGATGGAGAGGAGTAATCCAAAAATTTATACTGAAAACACATCTCAAGAGGTTTTATGATTTATGAAATGCTTCCGATTTCGTTAAAAATCCTTTATCTGAAAATGGAGAGTTCGGAAAGCCTTGCTGGTTTTCTTGATGCGTTAAGAGAATTTTTGCATGAAGTTTCTTGTGAAGAAGAAACAAAAAAGGGGGTTGAATATCTTAAAA
>CAZOAX010000383.1:0-1205 GCA_964577735.1 uncultured bacterium | reverse complement strand
AGTTAGAGGCACAGGAAGACAAATGGGCAAGAGAGTTCAATAACACCGCTAAGTGGATTACCTCATGTCTCGATATTATTAAAAGGTCTAAGGATCCCAAATTGTCAAAAATTAAGAACATGATTAGAGAAAAAGAGGATGCGATTAAAAGAGGAGATCCAGGTTTTTTTGCTGGAGACACATATCTCGATATCCGCTTTAATCTTTTAAAGTCCGTAGTTGATCTGATTGCGGGATATGGACTGGACGATATCTTGAAGAGTTTTTGCTATCCAATTGAAATAGTGAAGTCTTATAGATCATTTAATAATGACCCATTTGAAGCGAAGAATGTGCAAGAGAGGATTCTTCCCGACTCTGAAAATGGGGAAATTTTTGAAAGTGCCTTGAAATCAACTTTTGTAGAAGCAGTTATTCGTGAGCCAAACCAGTTTCAATCCCGACGTGATTATGAAATTAGCATGGGAAGGACGCAGATTAAATACCCCAAAGATATTGAAGAGTATAAGATGCAGTTAGAGAGAGGAGTCAGTCTTGAAGACAGAGATCGACGACCTGCACTTTTGCTCCATACTCTTCAGCTGCATGCTTACTGGCGCGATTGGATTGATCAGGGGGCACCTCTACAAAAAAATCCATCCGATAAGGTCCTTTTAGACTTTTACAACAGGAGATCCATGGTTGGAAGACTTCAATTGGGTTTTCGATTAAAAGGGGGGCCTGAAACAACACGTGCTACTTTAAAGTCGTTGCTAGATAGGTTAATGATTTTTGTCCTGCAAGAGAGTAATCAAAGCAAGCTGAAAGATGGTCAAAGAGCCTTCAATTATGCGTTCGGCTTCATTAAAAACTTCCTACTCGGAATAAGTGTCAGTGAGAGATCCTCATACACATATAAGCAAGTTACTCAAAAAATTCTTGAAGAAGTTATCGTTGAAGATTTGCCTTTTCAGGTTCTTGAGTCGCACTGTATGAAAGCATGCAAGGCATTTGCTAAAGAATACAAATGGACCCCTAAACGAGGTGCTGACCAAAATAAAAGGGTAGATCCAACCCGTATGTAAAACAAAAAAACACATCACCCTTTTCATAACCAATATAAATACAATAGGTTATGAGTATATTAAATAAATTCCTTTAGGCATCTCCTCTCCGTTGCTTAAACCTCATATGATTACATCAAATCAGTAATAAATGAGTTAAGG
>CAZOAX010000382.1:0-2320 GCA_964577735.1 uncultured bacterium | reverse complement strand
GAATTGGCTGCAATGGACTTTGCTGAACAGGTGGTCTCAATGATGCTCAAGAGGGCAACGGCAAACGCCACTGCGATCATATGGTTCATGATCCCGAGATTAAAATGTGGCCAGGAAAAGTAGGGGGTCATTTCAAAGGCATCTGAGGTAGATCCTATCAGCGCGATCGGGTTCACGTAGCTATCAAATGAGGTCAAACTGACTGCAAAACATATTCCTGCCGCCATCAGGAGCATGATTGCCGCTGACGGGATCCGTTTGCTCATTTTTTTTAAGCCTAGGAGCACGACTAAACTTGTGGCCCCAATTGCAAATGTCGGAAAATTGATGAGCTCTATATTAGAGACAAAATAGGCTAGCTTTTCATAAAGAGAGTTGACGCCAGGCAAACTTGGAATGCCTGCAAAAGTGAATAATTGATTTGTCACAACAGCAAGAGCACCTCCTGCCAAGTAACCGACCACGACAGAATGACTGACAAACTGTGTCATGCGCCCAAGCTTAAATACAGCGACAAGCAGATGAATAATGCCTGCAAGCAGGGCAATTTGCGTCATGATCTCAAGTGCATAGACATCCCGCTGAATGCCGACTGCATCTCGATAATAAGTATGAAGGATGTCGGCTGTACCGGCTTGGACCAGGATCGCAAGGGCGTTGATAGGACCTACGATCAAGTAACGGGATGAGCCCATAATGGCTGCTACAATGGCAGAGAAAACAGCAGCAAATAAACCTGTTGATATGGGCAGTCCGGCGACAAGCGCATACGCGATCGCCTGCGGAACCGTCAATAAAGCTACTTCGCAACCTGCGAGAAAGTCGCTTTTGAGAGCATTTAAATTATAGGACTTTAAATCGTTCTTTAGATAAGAAACTGAAAAGTTCTCTGAATTCATCCTTTCCCAAGAATCAATGGATTATGTATAATTGTCGTCTATCTGAGGATTATATGCCAGGTTTACCAAAAATTGCTATCGTTGGACGTCCCAATGTGGGAAAGTCCGCCCTATTTAACCGAGTTTGCCGTAAAAAAATCGCCATTGTTGATGAAGCAGAAGGTGTTACACGCGACCGGATCTACCACAAATCGGACTGTTTTGGCCGCAAATTTGAGATCATTGACACCGGAGGAATCGACCCTAAGTCAAAAGCGGATTTCAATGAGCACATCAGACGCCAAGCCGAGATCGCTATCGAGGAAGCAGACTCCATCATTCTTGTCGTAGACGGGAACATTGGACTCACCGCCCTTGATGCAGATGTCGTTAGAATCCTGCTTCGTACTAAAAAACCTCTTTGCATTGCGGTTAATAAAGTAGACTCTCCTTTTCAAACGGAAAAAACCTACCCTTTTATGCAGCTTGGAATCAGCAAGGTTATCCCTGTTTCAGCGACTCAAAACTGGCAGATTGCTGAGCTACTAGAAGCAGCTCTTGATCCTCTCCCTAAAGAAGATTTTGAAGAAGAAGAGGATAAAGCCCTCCGCATCTCGATCGTCGGCCGTCCAAACGTCGGTAAATCCTCTCTATTGAATTACATTCTTAACGAAGAGCGCAGCATCGTCAGCCCGATCGCCGGTACAACCCGCGATTCAGTTGACATCGCCTTTGAAAAAGATGGGCAAAAATACATCCTGGTCGATACTGCCGGAATCCGTAAAAAGAAAAGTGAATCGGATGTCGTAGAGAAATTTGCGGCTATCCGTACAGAGCGCGCCATTGAAAACTCTGACATTTGCATCCTTGTGCTCGATGCAAGAGAGGGAATTTCTGCCCATGACAAGCGCATTGCCCGTGCAATTGAAGATGCCGGCAAAGGCTGTATCATCCTATTTAATAAATGGGACCTCGTTGAAGGCTTCCGCATGGAGCATTGCCTGAAAGGAATCGAGCAGGAAGTTCCTTTCCTCCTCCATTGCCCAAAACTCTTTATTTCAGCCCATACCGGCCGAAATGTGGACAAACTGTTCCCTCTCCTCGTAGAGGTCCGCGACGCTTTTGTACAGCGTATTACGACCGGCCAATTGAATAAATTCCTGACTGCCACCATGCATAAGGTCCACCCCGCGATGATTCAAGGGAAGCGCCTCCGGATTTATTACATGGCCCAAGTTCATTCAAAACCGCCCACTTTTGTTCTTTTTGTCAATTACCCGCACCTGATGATGGAAAGCTATAAACGCTACCTCCTCAACCAATTCCGGGAAAACTTCAACTTCTCAGGCGTCCCGATCATTTTCTACCTCAAAGGCAAGAAAAAGCGCGACTTCATAGAAGACGATGGCTCCACCCCTCGCCCTCCTAAAAAAGTCCAACCC
>CAZOAX010000381.1:0-2327 GCA_964577735.1 uncultured bacterium | reverse complement strand
CCCTGAAAAAGGCATTCCAAAAACATACTTGGTTAAACTCAACGGCCAACCCTCACAAGAGCATCTCAATAAGCTCAAGAGGGGCGTCAGCATCCCAGGCGGCAAAGCCAAAGCTTTGCACGTGCGAACCATGAAACATGGCAAATCGCAAAAATACGATTGGGTGCAAATCATCATCAACGAAGGCCGAAACCGACAAGTGAGAAAGATGTTTGAAAAGATTGGCTTTGATGTCAAAAAGCTAAGACGCGTAGCCATCGGAAGTTACAAACTCGGAAAGCTCCCTCCAGGCCAAATGATTTCACTAAGTCAATTGGACGTCGCCCGTGTGCTAACACCACCCTCTGAACTAAGTCCAAAAGCCGCTCCGAAAAGAATGAAATCGATCAAACGATCTCCGACCAAGCCAGGCTAGCTTGTTTCATTAGAAAAGTCTTAAAGCTCTTCGATGGTTATTTCATCGAGATGAACTGTATCTGAATTTGGTTGAATCTCTATCGAATGCTGCCAAATGAAGCCCTTAATTTTTAACGGCTCCAAAATAATTTGATAGGGCTTCCAGTTGATGTCATCAATTTGAATGGAGTAATTTGTTCCGGCCTTGGTTTTTCCATTACGGTTGGTGCGAACATAGGCAGATGAATCTAAAACAGCCAATGGCATCGGAGCTGTAGACATTGATGGATAGGAGGGAATTCGTCGAGCCCAAAACTGCACTCTATATTTTCTATCCGCTTTAATGTTTTGTGAAACAATATCAGGAAAAACAAGTCTTACCGAATGGCCTGCAAACTTAAATCCATTGTTACCTTGATAGGCCGCATCCACAGAAAGTTTTGCTCCAACTATGGCTTCGGGTGGACGAGGACTAATATTTGAAGTCTCTTTTGAATAGGGTAAAACTTTAAGAGGAGAGCTATCAAAATCGAGACGGCCCTCGGGAAAATCTAAGAGATAACCATTCTTACCAATCAGATCTAACCATGGCATCTCACTCAGCGGGAACATACTCGTACAGCCCCCACCGCATACCACTTCTTCGATAGCAAAATCATCGAGGTCGACCACATTTTCAGTGCCACCCAATCTGAACTGAACATTGTAGTAAGGGGCCGGGCTTGAAACATAGAACTCCACTTCATAACGAGTCCAATTTGGATCTTTGATATGAACAAAGTCAGCAGATCGATTTGTAATATCTGAATTATATATTTTATTTTCCGCGGAACTCCACTGACCTCTATCGAAGGTCAATAACCTTAAGAAGGCTCCAGATGGACTTTCATGCTTAATCACTCGAGCCCAAAAGCTCAATCGATAACGTGTTTGATTTTTCAAAAACCCAAAATGCCCTGAAGTGTCGAATCGATTTCTATTTAATCTCAAGCCCCATTGACCCGATCTTGCCGCATCAGCCAAAACACCTTCATCTTCACTGCCTCGTGTAGAGAGATAGAATGTGTTTGCAGCATCTCTTGGGTTGGCTTGCGGCCCATTTTCAAAACCAGGATTACTAAAGAATTCTCCCGCTTTAAATAGTCGTTTGTTATTGTAGAGGACAAATTGACCCGAATCGTCGCCCGACTGAATGTCTACAGCAATTGGAGCTACTTCTTTACAGTTTTCTCGGACAAGGTAGGCTTTGCCATCCCCTGGGGCCTGGATTTCAGTCGCGTGAATTCTGCCATCTGAGCATTCACCTTCGCTCACTATTTCTAGATAGGCTTTTCCTCCATAGCCTTCACCACCTTGACCACGAGTGAGGGTGTGCTGACCACCATTTTTAGAGTTAGTACCTGGAGTGAGTTCTTTGCAGTTTTGAAATGAAAATATCAACAGAGCTGTTAACAGAATTAGGCTGAATTGAGTTCCACTTCTTTTCATCTGGTATTTATCCAAGCTCCAATAAGATTTCGCCCCAACTACATTAGATGTATCGGCTCATCTCATAAGTATATCTTAACATTATCAATTAAAGATGCCGAAAAGGATATGAAAGCAATACGGCAGACTCATCTTGAAACAATACCGTTAAACTTCAAAAGGTTCTGATGGATTACGGACAGTTAGTTAAGACCTGTGAGAATCATCTCAGATTGGGACAGGACTCTCAGGTTCGAAAACTCATATCTACCTTAAATCTAGTTAAGGTAGATCGTAATTGGAGACTTCCCTTGGCCAACCTCTGTCGAAGGGCCAGTCTTATTGGTTATGGTTTAAGACTGCTGGCTCCTATTGTAAGGGCCAGCCGACGCTCTCTCGGCGAACCAGCTCGCCCGCCTGAAATCGCCGAATATGCGATTTTACTTCAAAGAGCGGGGGCCGTT
>CAZOAX010000380.1:1270-2327 GCA_964577735.1 uncultured bacterium | reverse complement strand
ATAATCCCTTTACTTCAGCGATCGATCCAATAAAGATCATGGCAATTGCACCTGCGATATAGAGGTGATTTTGTTTGTTGTTGGTAAGATAGGCAAAGCACTGTCCGCCATTGTAACTATTTCCAAGAATCGTCCCTATCCCAAAAAGGAAAGTACAAAACACAATGACTGCAATTCCAAAGAATGAAAAATACATTTCAAAAGATGCCGCCACCATGCTGATCCCGAGCGGTAATTGTGGATTTTGCCATGTTTCTGTCACGAGGGTCACACATCCGGAGAGAAATGCGAGCATGCCGGCTGTGTAAGTGGACATCATTGCTAATGCTCCTTGTGTGTCAGGATCACTCGTTTTTGCCATGGAATGAGGGATGCTTTGAGTTCCAATACCTGCCTCACAAGCTTGTGTCCCTTTAAAAATCCCCCAACGCAATGAGGCGACAATCCCCCCAACTAAAGTTCCACTAGCCATTGCCTGAGGGGCTAGTGCTGACTGAAACATGTCGTGAAAAATACTGCCTAGTTTTTCAACATTAAAAAATAAAATTAATAAACTTGATCCCACGTATAGGGTGAACATGGTCGGAATTAATTTGGATGAGAAAGCGCCAATCCGCTTAATGCCTCCGAGAAAAATAGCGAGGATGAAACAGGCTATAAATATTCCTGAGAAAACGGTGGGGATCCGATAGTCTCCAAGTAGGGGAGAGTCTAAAATGGCGGCACGCTGGTTTGCTTGTGCGCCACACCAACTCCCCACCACCAAAAGACACCAAAGTGCATACCATTTAGCAGCGATTGGGGAAAGAAACGACTCGATGTATTGCATCGGGCCTCCCATTATTACCCCTGAACTGAGTTCTTTCCGGTGCCTGATGGAGAGACTTACTTCTGTAAAAGTGGCTGCACTTCCCAAAAATGAAGTGAGTAAAAATCCGAGCAAGGCTCCTGGGCCACCCAGGTTAATGGCAATAACGGGTGCAACGATAGTCGAAATTCCAAGGGTGGTCGACATTGCCGTAAAAAGAGCGCGATGAGGCGAGATCATATTCGAGGA
>CAZOAX010000380.1:0-1260 GCA_964577735.1 uncultured bacterium | reverse complement strand
ATATCTTAAAAAGCGTTTTCAAATGACGCAATTGAACAAAACGCGTTTTAAAAGTGATGATCAAGCTTCCACAAATAATAAATAAGCAGGAACATAGCAAAATGAGATCAGACAATTCTTGAAATGACATAGGAAATTACTCTTTTTTATGGGATTGGATCCGTAACATGGCTTTCCAGTTGTGCTCAACTGCTTCATGCGCCTTTAAAAAATTCTTTTCCTGGAGGGCTTCGATTATAGCCAGATGTTCCTGATAGGAGTTCAGGGTGCCTGATGCTTTTTCAAAATAATAAATCTTAAGACGGCCAATTTTTTGTTTCGCAATCGAAAGCATTTGGCAAAGATCGGGATTTTCTGCAGCTTGCAGATAAATCGCATGAAATTCATTGTCCGCCTCAATAGCTAAAACAGGATCGTTATTTTGCAGTGCCGCGAGAAGTTTTTCATTTGCAGATTGCATGGCTTGAATTTTATCATCTGTTATCCGATCAAAAGCTTGCTTTAGCGCTAAACCCTCTAGAGTCCAGACAATCGAATACAAATTTTCGGCATGATGAAAGTCAATAGGGGTGACTATGGTGGAATTGCTTGGTTTGGTCTGAACCAATCCCTCATCCTCCAAACGAAGCAGTGCCTCTCTTATCGGAGTCCGGCTCACTCCCAATTGGTCGGCAAGTTCCTTGTCCTTCAGCTTTTGGTTCGGAGCGAGTTTCCCTTCGATAATCCAATCACGCAAGAGAGCATAAGCCTTTTCTCTAACTGAAGTCCTCTCTAAATTTTCCACAATTTCCATTTTAACACCTTCTTAACCGATATATTGCATGCAGTATATCGGTTGCTGCTCGCTTTAGTCAAGCAGTAATCAATGAATAATAGGTAAGTATATGTAATTTTCGGTATTGTTCTATCTATGACAAAAAAACCGATTATCATTTGGCTGCGCAACGATCTGAGGTTGCATGATCATCCTGCTTTTTCAGAAGCAGGTGATAGGCCTGTTGTTCCAGTTTATATTTATAAAGAAGGGATGGGGGCGGCAAGCGACGTCTGGCTGCATCACTCGCTTTTGGCTTTCCACGCGAATGCTCCTTTGGTTATTCGAAGAGGGGATCCTTTAAAGAATTTGCAGGAAATTATAAAGGAAACGGGCGCAGATACGGTATATTGGACGCGTCGTTATGAGCCGAAGGCCATGCAGGATGATGCGCATGTCAAATCAGCTTTACTCTCAGCTGGCATAACAGTTAAGAGTTTTCAAGG
>CAZOAX010000379.1:0-2330 GCA_964577735.1 uncultured bacterium | reverse complement strand
CACTCAATAAGACCGTTATAGTCATTCACCATGCAGGAAAAAATGGTTCCGCAAGAGGGAGTAGTCGACAACAAGATGCTCTTGATGTGGTGATCTCTTTGAAGAGGCCGCAAGGATATCAAGCCGATGAAGGAGCTAGATTTCTAGTGACATTCGAAAAAGCCCGGGGGCTTGCCGGAAGCGATATAAGCTCTTTTGAGATGCAAATGGTGTCATCGGACGATAAAGGCGTTACATGGACATCTAAACCTCAAGGAAACGCAAAATGGGATCAAGCTGCAGCTTTAAAA
Organism: uncultured bacterium; assembly: GCA_964577735.1. Lineage (GTDB taxonomy): Bacteria > Chlamydiota > Chlamydiia > Chlamydiales > Parachlamydiaceae > CAZOAX01. The sequence continues at coordinate 2,040 of CAZOAX010000379.1, read as the reverse complement.
GAACAAGGTATGAGCGTTCAGGAAATTGCAAACGAACTTGGGGTAGACAAATCTACTGTAAGTCGAAATTTAGGCAAGAGGCGCGCAAAACGGTCAACTAAGGCAATGCCTGCAACCTGATGTTGCATGTTGCATTCCTAAAGGAAATGCAACGTGCAACAAAACGTTGCTAGTGTTGGGATGCGGATTAAGTTGTGATCAATATTGTTATAAAACTGAAGGAATTCATGTCGATGCATGGGTTAAGCGATATATTAGCGTAAGTAGTTTAGAGCTTATAGAGGCTGGGGGAACTGAGGGATATGTCCCGCAAGTCAAGGCTAATCGATTTAAACTATTCATATTTATTCATTAACGTAAGGAAATCTCATGAAAGATAATAACCCTCTAAGCAGACGGCAACTGCATGTGCTTCCGTTCTTACTTGGTAATCCCACTGTTGAATCGGCAGCTAAAGCATCCGGCGTTTCTCCCAAACAAATATTCGAGTGGTTAAAGCAACCAATGTTCCGGCACGAGCTGGAGGGCAGAAAGAATGAGGCGGTTAATCAAGCTGTGGATCGATTGAAGCTTACGGCCTCTAAAGCCTGTGAGACACTGATCGGTCTACTTGACAATGCTTCATCGGATTCCATTAAGCACCGGGTAGCAGTGGATATGTTAAACATGACGCTTAAGTTCATGGAATTCCGGGATATCGATAGCAGGCTTAAAAAGTTAGAAGAAAGTATCTAAAGAAGGAGGATTATGTCTCATAGGACAAGGTTAAACAAGTTAGAGCAGCATGGAGAAGCAGACAGGCTTTGGGCCTTGATAGGGATAGGGAAACCTGCAAACCTTGAGCATCAGAAGTGGTTAGAGCGTGAGGCCCGCAATGCATTCTATGCGTCCGGTGGCGACAGGTGTGCTTATTTAGCTTTCATGCCATTTGCAGATTTTGATTCAGGGTTTATCTGCTATGTAAAGCGCAGTGACTTAATATCCAGGATCATGAGCAGTAAGCAATGATGGGGCACCTGTCGATGGCTCCAAGTGTAAAAAAAAGACAGGGGGTATGATCCTTAATTAGAAGCGGTACTTGCTTTAAAAAGAGGAAAACAGCTCAGAGAGTTGATCTTAAAAATTTTATTTATATAGTTTATGTAATATTTTTTTATTAAAATATTTTTGTTTTTTAGTTTGATATACTATCTATTTAATGTTATTATTGCTTTATTTAGTTTTAACTTGGGGTTTTTCTATGTTCAAATACTTGATCATTGTTGTTTCAATGGCCGTTAGCTGTTTTTCATATGAAGTTCCCTCATACACCTGTAAAGATCTTGGAACCCTTGGAGCTGATGGTAGCTATGCGACTTCGATTAATAATAAGAATCAAGTGTTTGGAATTCTATCGTATAATAACCAGTCTCAGAATTTTTTATGGAGCGAAGAGGATGGGCTTCAAATCCTTGAAATACCCCTTTGTGAGGGTTTTTTAAATGATAAAGGACAAATAGCTGGGGTGTCTTCGAGAAAAAATGATCCTTATTCTTATGATCTATGGATATGGAGTCAGGATGATGGAATGACGATCATTGATTCTTATGATAATGCCTTTGTAAGGTTAAAGAAATTTAACAATAGAGGTGATGTTTTGTTTCAGGTTGAACCGATTGCGAGCGGGAAATTGGAAGGGATTTCTGATATTCGTAAATATCAAAAATACTACTTCTGGGATAATGAAAAAAATGTCCTTATAAATCTGACTGATATGTTTCAGGACAAGTTTGAAGGGTATTCTTTTCAAGCTGAAGTTATGAATAACAATGGAGAAGTTGTAGTCTTGTCAACTTGTGGGTCCTACCTTTGGCGTGATAACAAATTTGAGAGACTACCTCTCGGCTTTGAAGCTAACAAACCTCTTCAAATACATGATATTGATGACAAAAGAAATGTTATTCTTACAACGAGTCATGGTAATTTCCCTTCTAAAACATTTTTTGTTAATACATCAAAACAAATTACTAGAGAGATTCAAAAAAAATATTTTCCACACAG
>CAZOAX010000378.1:0-2330 GCA_964577735.1 uncultured bacterium | reverse complement strand
TTTGGATATTTGACTTCCTCGACCTTTGGAGGTTCATATACATATAGAATTGAAGGTTTATCACTGCGTATAACTTCATGTAGACGGTTTTTCATGACCCCATCGTAAGGATTTGACTCGTGGTAATCCTTGATAAACCGATAAAGAACAGATCTGCCATCCGGAGCTGTATAGCTAATCTCTCTAAACTGACCCGTGTCAACTTCCTGTCTCTTAAGTGTGGATAAAGTTCTATCGCCCCAATTCCTTAGCGAATATTCACAAAGTTTATGCCCTAGCGCATAGGTGTAGCACTTTTTTAAATAATTAAGAGACAGCTCTTCTTGAAGAAAATAACTCTTCCGATAACCATGGATATCCCCAAACCGCTGTGAAGAACCATCAGGCCTTCTAAGCTCTATGATCCCATCTTTGTATTTGTACAGATTATTGCGGATGTTGGTCTGTCCACCGATGACCCCTTGAGAGGTATTGGTATGCCCACGTTTTAGTAAAGAAAGAGCAATCGAGTACTCACTTCCAATCGGAGCTGTGTTTTGCGGTGATTTATAGTGGAAATATAAAGAATCGCCAAGTGAACCATGATAATAGCTGCGATAATGAGTGAACCCGCGATCCTCTTCGTCATTTTGCACAACCGCAAAAAATTGCACATCGTTGAATTTCCACTCCATACGGGCTCCAGACCAATTCCCCAAACAAGGCCTCAGATTGTTGTTAACAAGCAACCGCTCGACCTTCAACGCATCCGGCCCAGGGACCATCAAATCAACCTGATGCTCAAAAAAGCTCCCCGAAATAACATTGACGCATCCATCAATAATGCTCGACGGTTCTGCCTCAATGCTCGCAAGCAAAGGAGCCTTAGGCACTTCCTCGCCACACAACCCACAGACTGAAACCAAGAAAAAAATCAAACACAGATACATATACAAGCCATCTCAATTAAAAATTGGAATGCTTATACACGCAAATTTGAATGCAAATCAATAGAATATATTTTACAAGATCAACTAAAAATAAAAAACAGATGCGACAATACACTCAAAGGGCATAAAAATAATTTATCTAAAATTATTTATTTACATCAAGAATAGTAGTAGTCGATTTCTTCGTTTTTCTTGGGGCCGATGACGCGCCAATTTAGGCGAAGGCTGTGGCTGTCGAAACGAATTTGGCCAAAGTAGGTATCGCCGCCGCAAAGATGGGAATCGACGGATGAAAGAGACTGCTTGCCGTTTGGTGCTAAATGAAAAAGAAAGACGGGGCGATCCTTGCCTCGGCGTAGGTGTTCCAGAGAGATAACGCCTGCGTTGCGATCCAGAGTCCAACGGAAAATGTTGCTAAAGTCCATTTCTTCATGCCATATCCCTTTTTCGTTGAATATCAGTGTATTCCCTTCTTTAGTGACAACAACTTCTCCCTCCCCTTTTCCATTCCAGCCCTTTTCTTCTTTCGATTTTGATTTGGCGTGAAAGGTGAGCTGTGTGACATTCATAAGCTTTTCCCAGAACGCATGGAGCACTTTGGCTTTATTTTCCGTTTGATTGGGGTATTCTTTTACAACGTAGTAGTCTTTCTTGTGATGGGCTGGGAGCAAGGTGTAGGCTTTTTTAAGTAACTGCTCAAGCTCATTCATCAAGGGATAGGAGGGATTGAATTGATACAGGCGGGTTTTACCTTCGTAATAGCTTGTGATGAGGCCACCATTTTCCAAGCGGGTCAAGGCATTTTGAAGGGGCGTCAGGGGTGCTCCAAGAGAACGATGCAATTGCGTGCCATAACATTTTCCATTTACAAATAGAAAAATAAGAATTCTTTGGACGTTTTTGTTTCCACATAGGACTTCAAGCATAAAAAAATTAACCTTCTTTTAAATTCACATCAACTACATTTTAGGTTGATCAGCTACACGCAATCGTCATTTTATAAACCATTATCAAATTTTCATAAACTAGATTTTGGTTTATCCGACACCTCTCCTGAGTCATTTTCGATTGAAAAAACAAAAAAATCTGCGTTAATCTCGCTGCTTTAATCAAAAACATGAGGTTTTGCATGAGATATGATTGGACTATTGAAGAATTAGAAGAACTGTATGCCGTTCCTCTTTTGGAACTCATCTCAAAATCAAGCCATATTCATCAGCAATTTCATGAAATAGGTGAAGTGCAGGTTTGTAGCCTGATTTCCATTAAAACAGGAGGCTGTCCTGAAGATTGCAAATATTGCGCGCAATCCTCCCGTTACCAGACCGCAGTCTCAGCAAAGCCGATGATGCGCTATGAGGATGTTCTGCATGAAGCAAAAAAAGCGACTGAACGTGGAGC
>CAZOAX010000377.1:0-2338 GCA_964577735.1 uncultured bacterium | reverse complement strand
CAAGCGCATCCATGCCTGGAATCTTCCCATCACATTGATTTCTTGTGAACACGAGCACGCGATTGACCAAATTTCCTAATTTACCAAGCAGATCGCCGTTGCAGCGCAGTTGAAAATCTTTCCAGATAAATTCTGAATCACTTGTTTCCGGGGCATTTGAAGCAATGGCATAGCGAATTTGATCAACGGAGTACTTGGTGAAAAAATCATCCAAATCAATATACCAACCATCTGACTTAGAAAATTGCCTCCCCTCAAGCTTATAAAACTCATTTGCCGGCAGCTCGTCCACAAGCTTCAAAGGCTTATTTTGTCCCATCGTCATGGCAGGAAAAATAACGGCATGAAAAGGAATGTTATCTTTACCAATGAAATGTACTAGTTTTGTTTCAGGATCTTCCCAATAGCTCTTCCATGCGTCAGGATCCCCTTTCTCTTGAGCCCACTCCATCGTAGAGGATATATAGCCGATAGGAGCATCAAACCACACATAAAGCACCTTGCCTTGCGTATCTGGAAGAGGCACAGGGATCCCCCACTCAGAATCCCGAGTGATCGCCCTTGCATGGATCTCATCGATATAACCTTTAACAAAATTCACCACATTCGGCTTCCAGGACTTCGTCTCAATCCAGGTGTTCAGACGGTCTTTAAATTTTTCAAGTAAGAGGAACCAATGCTTAGTTTCTTTACGAGTAAGAGGTGCATTAGATAGCTTGGAACGGGGATTGATCAAATCCGAGGCATCGTAGCTAGCTCCACATGAAGGACATTCATCTCCTCTTGCATCCGCATATCCGCATTTAGGACAGGTGCCGATCACGTAACGGTCTGCCAAAAACTTTTGTTCTGATTCGGAAAATAGCTGTTCAGTTACTCTTGGCTCAATATAGCCATTAGCCAAAAGCTCTGAGAAATAATCCTGAACAGGCTTCTTATGCCCTTCCCAAGTCGTTCTTGAATAATGATCAAAAGAAATACCAAGCTGATCAAAAAAATTCCGGATCACCTCATGGTAGACGTCTACATGCTCTTTTGGCGTCCGTCCTGCAAGGTCTGCGCTCATCGTAATCGCCACGCCATACTCATCTGAACCGCAAATAAAAAGCACATCATGCTTCAATAAACGTTGAAACCTGGCATAACAATCGCCTGGCAGATAAGCACCTGCAATGTGACCAAAGTGTAAAGGACCATTAGCGTAAGGAAGTGCAGATGTGATGAGAATTTTCTTTTGCATAGCGCCTTTAGAATTACTTTTCTTGAAGTTGTTGAATATTGAGAAGTTTTGAGGAAAATGGTTTTTGCACGATCAGAACCTCGAGTTCTGTATCAGGCACAAGCCGCCAGCCCATCAGGACTTTGGAATCCGGGTCGACATACAGCGGACCTGGCTTGGTGAAAGCAAGCACCTCCTCGATCATCCGGGGAGATGGATTTTTTGAGGAAAATTCTTTTTGAAATCCATTAATGCCTTGATGGGCAGTTTCAACCTCTTTTTGCTTTTCAGGAGCCAAACTTCCCCAGGACACAAAATGCCCCTTGTAGCGATTTCTGATGAATGTCCAATCTAGTTTAATCGCTCCACTCCAGGTAATGGAGTTCGGGAAGATCCGACCCGTTTCCCGGCAGAATGAAGCCCTGGAAAAGTCGATCGTTCGGTTATCAAAATCATGCAGAGAGCTTAAATAACGATTCACTGCATCTTGAACTGAATATGTCAGCTCTTTTCCGGGGCGAAGTGGCATACCACTGAAAGGACTTGAGTCACTTCTCCGATGAAAAGAAATAAAGGAAAAGAAGAAATAAAAGACTAAAGCTGCAAGAACGAGTAGAGCAACGACCCCGAACAAAAAAATGTCGAAGCCGGTTGCATCTCCAATCAAGACCATAGGTAAATTAAGCAAGAATACGTCTTGTTTTCTTTTTTTCAGTAGCTTTAGCAGGAGCATGGTTTACATCTACTCCATTTTTCAGAGTTTCAGGCTCTACGATAATTTCCTTAGAAACTAAAATATGCTCATCAAACACATCCTTACCTTCATTGATCTCTTCAACGATGATAACAGCTGTGTTCTCACTCTCTGTATCTACCATAGGAGGACGGCTGCTATGGATCATTTGCTCAGAAAGTTTGATCGCATAATTGACAAGCTCAAACTGACTTTTGAATTTTTTTCTTATGGATTCGTTTGTGAGAAATTCGTTTTTTTCCATGGATGCACCTCCGAAGTGGCCTTTATTTTGCCTAACCCGCCCTATAAAGTCAACATCTGTCCTTGTCCTTGCCCTTGCCCTTGCCCTTGCCCTTGCCCTTGCCCTTGCCCTTGCCCTTGCC
>CAZOAX010000376.1:0-2340 GCA_964577735.1 uncultured bacterium | reverse complement strand
TTAAAGCATCCCAATTAGTGATTTCTGCCTGCATCCCTTTCGCCATCTGATAGATCGGATCAATCATGCTCCCAAGAGGAGTTCCATTGAGTTCATCGATCGATGTTGAATCCTGCATCAAGGCTTTAAAAAGATCGGCCTTAAATTGATCTTCATTGGCTTTTATTTTCTCAAAATCGGGATCGAAATTTTCATCCTCATAAGCCTCCCGGACAGATTCGGGTAACATAGCGAATGCAAACCAAATAGTGTCTGACGAGACCTGATCCAGATTATTAACATCCAGTAGATCGAAGCATTTGATCATATTGCTGACAGCATCTGAACTGTCTTTGTTCAAATGAGTCAAAATGGTTTTGGCCATTCTTATTTGGGTATCTTGTAGCAAGGCAGAAGACGTTCCCAAGTCATCCTCACTTAAAGTAAAAGCTGCCTTAAATACAGCGTCAGAGAACAACCGGCCCGTTGTGATTAAATTTTCTTCATATGTGCCACCTGACGGCGAAGATTTATAACATCGTGCAAATAAAGTACCTAAATTCTGATAGGTTTCTTTGTCTTTATCGTTACAATATAGAACAGCATCTCGGCTCGCCCCCAAAACCCTTGGAATTTTTAGCGATCCGTCAGATTCTACGAATAGAGCTTCCCGACCTGTGATATTGGAAGCTAATTTCCCCACATACTCTCTTTTAAGACCGCCATAATCAGCTCCCTTCTCATCCGTATATTTCACTTTAAAATCTTCATGCTTAAAACTGCAAAACTGCTTCAGATGCCACTCCGGGATCACATCAAGCCCTTCTCTCCTTAACTCAATGTCTGTATTTGCATTAGGATTAAAATGTGAAACTGATAAGTTTTCAGTATAGCTTGATGACACTTTTAAAACCTGGCAGACAATGGCATTGAAAATTGGTTTTACTTCTTCCGGAATAGAATCCTTGTCTGTCCCTTCAAACTTAATCGCATAACTTCCGACATCCACTTCCAATAGGCCCCGATCTGTCCCTGCTAAGCTCTTTTCCTGAATCCAGAGAGTATTATTTTTGAACCGTACATTTATCTCTTTACCACTTTCACCGAGCGTGAAGTTCATGTTCGAATAATCACTCACCAGTTGTATGGACCTAGTCAACTCATCACGATTATCGCAAATTCCCTTAATTTTCCCTAATTCCTCACGTTCCTTAAATTCGGCAACCTTATCTAGGACTTTGTTATTTAATTTTGCCAATCGATCGATATGAGAACCCAGGAATGCGCCTCCAAAAAACCGATGGAACCAGGAACGGAATTTATACAAGTTTCCTCGTCCCTCATAGACACCAATAGCTTGGTTCTCAACACCTTCAAGTTTACTGATAAATTCGCTGACTTCACTCATACCTTTGCTGCTTGAGGACTCCTTAGCTTCTTTCATCAGCCTTCTTGCAGTCTTATAGAGATCCTTGAATTTCACCTCTTGCAGCTCATCCCCGACTTTGACCGTAAACCGTCGCCCATAACCTCGATCAATATTGGAGTCAGAAGGAGCGACAGTTACCTGACTAAGGTTGTCCAATTTAACATTATTTAGAGGAGAAGTCATGTGGCACCTACATCCTGTTATAGATTTTGGAATCCTTCCACGCTGATGGCGGATTTAAGGTTTCTGATAAAACCTTCTTTTGTGTCATCCCATTGATCTCTACGCCAATTGTCATATCGCACTTCAGAACTCATGTGGAGTTTCAGATTACATGTTGAAGCCTCAATGAACGGGGTCTTTTTATATGCATCGATGCTAATTTTAGACGATCCCAGCAAACTTGCAGACCCTGTTGCAAATTTCAAAAAAGCTTGAACTTCGCTATCGGAAGCCTCATTGATCCACTCTTTGAGCCAAGCAATCTTTTGCTTTGCGACATCATCATCCAAGCCTCCACCGTATACAATACTTGAGATGACTTTGTCTCTTTCGATCGATCCTTGTACTTTGGTGCTAAACGCATCAACAGCACCAGTTCTTAAAGTATCCCAATCGGGAAGCTCAGCCTGCATCCCTTTGGCCATATAGTAGATTGGATCGATCATGCTTCCAAGGGGTGTTCCTTGGAGTTCATCGATGGAGGTTGTATCCTGCATCAAGGCATTAAAAAGATCGGTCTTAAATTGATCCTGGTTGGCCTTGATTTTCTCAAAATCGGGATCAAAATTTTCATCTTCATAAGCTTCACGGACATCTTCCGGTAACATGGAGAACGCAAACCAAATTTCATTTTTTCGGCCCGAATCTTGCAATACTTGGCCCAGATTATTACCATCCAGTAGATCAAAGCATTTGATCATATTGCTAAC
>CAZOAX010000375.1:0-2342 GCA_964577735.1 uncultured bacterium | reverse complement strand
ATCTCGCCCCATGTTATTTTTAGGTAATGCGACATCTTTCCTGAAACTGGGGGGTATAAAATTAGGGAATCCTCTTCGAAAGAAAATTCTGGAGAAAAATGTTGATCCTTCTCATAACAGGTAGACCATTTGATGGCTAACTCCAATCTTAAATGAAAACTTCAGGAGAAACCTTGAATCGTTTAGCTAAGGCTCTCACTTGTCTGAGATTCAACTCACGCTCTCCCTTTAGAATCTTTGAAACCACAGACTGGCCTCCAAGCTCCTTAGAAAGGTCTGTTTGGTTAAGCCCTTGAAGCTCCATCAGATAGTCCAACATCTCAGCACCAGATACAGTACCAGTTTTATACTGAGCACGTTCATAGTCTCCAACCAGCTTCGTCAGTGTTTTAAGATAAACCTCAACCCCTTTGTCATCAGGTTGTTCTTTATTGATGAAGGTAATTAGTTTTTCTACAATCTTAAGAGCCATTTCATGTTGGCTTTTAGAGGTTATGGTTTGAAGAGGGAAGACCTCAATAAGCTTCAAGTAGGTTGGGTCAACCTTGTTTTGGGAGCCTTTTACATCTTCTTTTATCGTATCAATCAATTTTTTAGCAGTGCTCATAAGCTATTCCTTCCATTTATCTTTGTCGTATTCCGTGTGGGTTAGAACATGGGTCACAATTACGACTTTTACTCCAAAGGCTATTTTCGTAATGGCTCTGACCTTGTTACCGCCAACATCGAAAACCGTCTGGCTACCCACAAAGTCTACGTTTCCTCCAAACATCTGTTTTACATCTTGAGGATTCTTAAACTCAGCTCCTTCAATAAGCTTCATCCACCTATCCAAAGCCTTACGGCTCGTGGGGTGTTTTTGCTTAAACTCATCAACGATGTTTTTACCAAGAAGCTGCACATATCAGAATATAGCAAATTGCCATGCTTTGGGTCAAGTTAAAAATATAGCAATTTGGACTATTTATTTTTCCTCTGTTTTTCTAGAGATTTGAACCTTCCAACCTGTATAGATGATTACCTGAGAGCAATTTACTTACTTTTCGTGCCAAGATGAAACACTTGGGCCATCTTCTTCATTTCCACAGTTAATCAAATTTTTCTTCAATATTTTCAGTGGCTTGTACGATAGTCCGCTTAGGTCTCTCGAACCCTTATCCATAATTACAAAAATGTTGCGAACTATTACACTATACGGTATAGTGTAATTCGGAGTCAGCAATGATTAAACACTTTGGGAATCGAGCGGCAGAGGAAATATGGGAACTAAACTCCTCAAAGTTTCTTCCCAGAGAATTGTGGCTACGTGCTAAAGCTTTAATGACTATCATGCATAGCACCTCGACGATCAATGATTTGAAGGTCAAAGGACAGCCACCTAACGTACGACTCCACAAATTGAAGGGCGATCGCAAAGATGAATGGAGTGTGACGATAAAGCTCCCCTACTGCATCACTTTTAAATTTAAGAACGGTGAATTTTCAGGCGTTAAAATTGAAAACTATCACAAAGGATAACATATGATTAAAAATGTAAAACCACTTCACCCCGGCCAAGTGCTTGATGAAGTTTACATGAAAGAAATGGGTCTCAATCAATCTCAATTGGCCGCAAAATGTAAATGCTCGCCACGTAAGATTAATGAAATCGTCAACGGCAAAAGAGCGATTTCGCCAGAGTTTGCAATTGTGCTTGAGAGAGTTTTAGGAACTACTGCAGAAATGTGGGTTCGCATGCAGGCCGACTATGATCTTTGGCATGCCAGAAAAAGTGTGGCGTAAAATCCCAAATACGAAAATGGATCCGCGTTAACTTCGTCGATCACCTAAGGTGTTTCGAACTGGATTGAGAAAGGAGAGTCGTAGAAGCCAGTCTATTTTTCCTTTTCTGTATTTTCCAAAATGCGCATGATAACAGTTTTCAACTCTTCATTCATTTTTTCTCGCGGGTCTCTATATTCCTTTAAAAATTTATCGCAGACATTGTTGAAAAAATATTCTGGGAGACCCGATTTCATGTGAGACTCACGAGATACCTTGTCAGGCAAAAGATCATCGTTAAAGATGAAGACCCAGAGCTGCAGCTTGAGATCGATCCCTCAGATAGCTTTGCCAAACTCCAGGCCCGCTCTGGCACGTATCGCTTTGCCACGGGTCCTGAGAAAGGACAAAAGCCCTGGTGCTCAGATCCAGGTACAAATGTAAGGTGAGTTTGACCTTACAAGACAACTCAAATTCGAGGTCGAGTTGTCAGATCAAGTACTGCGCAATACAATTAATAAGATAAAAGGAGATGTCTCAAAGTTAGTTGAAACTTGAAAGAGGGAGCCCTTTCGTGGAAT
>CAZOAX010000374.1:0-2356 GCA_964577735.1 uncultured bacterium | reverse complement strand
GCGGTTAATCGAGAGACAATTAATATGCTAAATAGACCGCTGAAGAATCCGGGGATCATACTAGGGATTGTAATGTCTGTAATCATGTGATTAACAAAAGGCCATGCACCGGCCACAACGCCACCGACAAGTATGCCTGCAATGGCACCAAAGCGGTTGGCTTTTTTGTCATACAGTGATGCGAGCACAAGCGGGCCAAAAGAGCTTCCAAGCCCAGACCAGGCATAAAGAACCATGTTCAAAATGCTTGAGCTTGTGAAGAAGGCTATTATAAGAGACACAACAGAGGCAATGACTACTCCAGCCCGTGAAGCTGTTAAGAGCTCATGAGGGGCTGCATTTTTTCTGAAGATGTGCTTATACAAGTCTTCACTTAATACAGATGCACAGACAAGGATTTGGGAGTCCATGGTCGACATATTGGCCGCAATCATTCCGCATAGAATAAAACCGACAAGGATGGGATTGAAGAGCTGTTTGACTATTTCAACAAAGACAAGCTGTGGATCAGCAAGCCCTTCCGGGTAGAAGGCGAGGCCAATCAATCCGATGGCACCAGCAGCTCCAAGAGATAGAATTTGCCAGCTCATTCCTAGATATTTCGACTTATTGATTTCTGATGGAGTTTTGATCCCCATAAATTTGGTAATGATATGAGGCTGTCCAAAGTAGCCAAGGCCCCAGCTTAAAACAAGAAATATAATGGTCAGCCAGGAATAAAAATGGGAGTTTTCAAAAAGCGTTAGGGGAATGTCCTTGGCGTGCGCTGCATCGACAATCGACTGCCATCCATTAGGAAGGTTTAGGTAGGATGTGACTGCAACTGCTAAAATAACAAACAAAAGGAAGATCCCTTGACAGAAGTCTGTCCAGGCAACTGTGATAAAACCACCAAGAAAGGTGTAGGTCATCACAACAGAGGTGGCAATGGTCAATCCAACATAGTAGTTGATGCCAAAGAGAGAGTTAAACAATAGCCCCATTGCATAGACACCTGCACCAAGATAAGTTGTCAGGTAAACAAGGCTCATGACGGCAGTCAAGACCCTGATGATGCCGGATCCATCTCCAAAGCGTCTTTCAAAATAAGTGGAGAGCGTATAACTATTTAATCTTTCGGTCTCTTCCCGCAATCTTCTTGCAACGAACTGCCAGTTGAGATACATCCCGACAATAAGCCCAAATGCCATCCATAGGCCAGGAACCCCTTTAATGAATATGGCAGCAGGAAAGGCCATAAAGAGCCAGGCACTCATATCACTTGCATGGGCAGTGAGAGCGGTCACCCAAAAAGACAGGGATCTGTTGCCTACAATAAAATCAGCAGAAGATGATTGCTTTTTCCGGGTAATCAAGCCGATAGCAAGAAGGATTAAAAAATAGGTAAAAAAAGCAAAAAGGATTTGAGTCTGCATGTATTGTCCTGATCAGCGGATATAATTTTGAGCTATATTATCATCAGTCTTTAGAGAAGATTTGTCAAGAGAATCAATCCCATGCACGCATGGGATTGAAAGAAAAATTTAGAACTTCAGGATGACACCGCCCTCGCTTTTTCCTGTAGCAGCTTCTTTGTAACGGCCGGAAACGACGTTCCAGTCAATATTGTTAAAGAAAATTTTGATGTATTCTGCTCTATCCAGTCCAAATTGGGTGATATAGGCATGTTCAAAAACATCCATAACAAGAAGGGGATTGCCACCAGCAAGATGGCCGAGATCATGTTCATTGATCCAAGTGTTGACAAGCCGTCCCATTTTGGCATCGCGATAGAGAATGACCCATCCAATGCCGCGCATGGAACCTGTTGAGATAAAGTCATTTTTCCAATTTTCATAACTGCCAAAATCAGCTACGATTTTGAGCATTAAAGGATCTTCTGCTTTCAACTGTTGTTTATCACCGCCGAGATTACTGAAATAGAGTTCATGCAGAACCATCCCGTCATATTCCCATCCGAGCATATGTTTAAATCCTGCAAACTCTGGTGGGGGAGCTTTGCCATCGACGTTTAGAGCTTGGATTTTTTCAAGAAGAAGATTGGTGTTAGTGACATAACCTTGATAAAGCTTGAAATGCATTTTCAATAGATCATCATTGAGCCCATCGACATGGCCAATTAATCTTTCAAAGTTTTGCACTTCATATTTTTTTGGCGCTTCTGCTGATAGAGAGGCAAAGAGGAGAAAGCTAAAGAGAAGATTCTTCATAAATATCCTATATGAGTTAGATAAGTACTAGCATAAATAAATTAAAATTTTTAATATACGAAATATGTATAAGATCATCCCATTCCTCCTATGTTTGGCTGCATTGAATGCAGATGAAAAAAAGGATTCATTTCCGGTTCCGATAG
>CAZOAX010000373.1:0-2387 GCA_964577735.1 uncultured bacterium | reverse complement strand
ATAACACGAGCAATCAAATCCCCTGCTACCTTAGGCCTTATTCTAAGCAAAAAATCCTTCCCGACTCCCCTCTTGCAATCAGAGTCTTTCCTCCTCACATTAAGACCACCCATAGTGAAAAAGGCCTCCTATGTAACATTACAGATGAACTACCTGTATTTGAAGACTGTTATAAGGTCAACGCCTACTACAAAGCGCTTATCTTCATTGAGGAGACGGTATTGCGCTCTACTGATTTTTTTGAACAGGATACTGATTTAATTGTTGCATCCTTGAACAAAACAAATGCCCTGATCACCACCTATCAATACCAACAGCCAGGTCAACTACGCAATCAATTGTCTTTTCTAATCAATTCTGATGTAAAAATTAACAGAAAAGGTTTCAAAAAAGAATTCCTTAAGCAAGGCGGGACCAAAAAAGATCTTAAAGTATTTCATAGTTTATATGATAAACTGGAAATATTTGATATTTTGGACGATGCGATCAAACATTTCAGTAATGAAGAGAAAAGGGTTTTGAAGGTCATTGGATTCATTCCCTGCCTTCCCGAGGAAATCCCTTGCAAAATGCGTCAACTTGCAAACCAAATCAAAGACTTAGCCAAAAATCTCAAAGAACAAACGATCGACCCTGTCGCCGCCGCCGCCTTTGTTCACCAGGCAATTGCCAAAATCAATCCATTCATGCATGGCAACAAAGCAACAGCTTTCCTTTGGATGAATGCAATCCTTCAAATCGGCGGTTTTAACGCCCTACCACCTAAAAACAATCCCCTCTACATAAGCGAACTCATAAAAGACTTAAAAAACCCCGGCTCTTTCGCCACCTATCTAAAAGAACTCATAGAAAAACACAGAAATGCCTAATCATTTAGAAAATAAGTTAGGCAGGACCAAGCGATAATGCACATCCTGTCTATCTTATTATCCTGTTATTTTTTTTCTTTATTTTATAGTTAAATTTTAAACATAACATTTGAATACACTTTTAATATCACATGTTGTAAAATCTTTATACTTAATATTAAAAATATGGAGATAATTATGGAACCATCACAGCTTAGAAACATGAAAACCAGTTTTACACTTCATGAAAAATTATATCTGAAGTATATTCAAACCTCTCTCGATCAAAAAATTAGCAACAAAGTCTCACCAATTTTTCTTGCTGCTACTCAAAATGAACATACGAACTTTAGAACATTTGTTGAAAAAAACTATCCAGATCACAAACTAGACAAGGATATTAAACTCAAAACAATTATCTCCTCTCTTTTCGATAAAGTTACAGATGATTTACAGGAAATACTGACAACAGATGAACTGAAAATGGAAATCCAGTGCATGGCAAATGCATATGTAAGCATCCTCAAACGGAACCAATCTGGACAAATGCTCACGTTAAAGCAAGCTAAAGTGATGGCACTGTACGCCAGTCGAGTAAACGTCCCTGCACCCGATAAGGAAAATTTTCCACCATACCACTACACTGACCCATACTCTGAATTTGCGACCCTGATGATTAAAGGTTGTTATCCTGGCATAGAGAAAGAGATTGCAAAGCCAAAACGCAAAAAGCCCACCATCAAAAATAACAATGATAGCTGCCAATGTGAGAACTGCAAAGGACAATCAATCCCAATAAGTGTTGAAAACCTTGCAAAGATAATTAAAGATAATCCCGACAAAGTAAAAATCACAGTGATTAAGAAATAAAGGAATATTCATGGAACCAGAATACAAAACAACTTTCGTGCAAGCAAGCCAGCCACCTGTTGATTTAACAGGTAATAGACCATGCATAAACTATTCATTTTCAGTACAAGAAGTCGCATATATCGGCTTTATTGTGTCTAGATTGAATGCTTCATTAAATCAGGGCTCCACCTTTGCATTTTTAGGCGCAAGCGAGAAAATGCAAAAGGACTTCACTCAATTTGTAGAAATTAACTTTGGAGCAAAACGCAAATTCACAATTGCAGAGTTGGAGCTTAATTCAATCATCACCTCAATTTTTGAGAAAACCAAGTTGTATGTTAAAAATACACTTGTTTTTAACAATGAAGGTCACTTGATTGAAAACGAAAATGCACAGCTTGTTACAGCTGATCATGCAGAAAAAGTGCAATTCAAGGAGCATCCCGGCAAAGTCATTACCGAGAGACAAGCAAGGCTTCTAATCACATTTGCTACAAAAATATAAGCTACTTTAATTGCATTTACATTAAACGTTTGTGACTTTATAATTTCTCTAATTTAAAAGGAAAATTATGAACGTCACAACGTCTAATGTTAACACTGTTTTTACATCAGACCAAAAACTATACCTCAGATTTATTGCACCTTCGATTAAGAAAAAAATCAGGGATAAAGTTTCTCCGATCT
>CAZOAX010000372.1:0-2395 GCA_964577735.1 uncultured bacterium | reverse complement strand
TGCTTGGATCGATGTTACTGAGGAACGCATCCAGTTTTGCCTTTAAGAGGTTTGGATCTGCGAGGGCTTCAGGATCAGTCACTTCTTTAGATCGGATGATTCTTTCTCCATCTGAACCGATGAGATCAAAGTGGAAGAAAACTTTATCGCCCGATTTTTCGATCATATAGTGATGAACTTGTAATCCAAGCATCGCTTCCGCATGAGATTCAGCATATTGCAGATCAAATGCTTTTTTGTAGGCCGCGTCTGATTGATTTCTTGCATCCATTTTGGCCATGATCAGATCTGTTAGTTTATTATACTCTTCATAGAAGGATTCAGTCATGGCATCATCTGCAGCAAGGTACTGCATTTCGACTTTTTCGTATTGCTCCTGATATTCTTTTGAATTCTCAAGACCATAAGCATTTGCCAAGTGTGCGGCTCGATTCAGTAATTTTTCGGCATCATCGGCAGAGTGTTGCACAATGGGACGTGTTACAGTTTCAACAGGGTTTGAATTCATACTGGATGTGATGACATCTAATAGAGTGTGATAGCCTTCCATGAAGGCGGTGTTAACTGTGGTTCCAGCATCTGTTGGAACGTTGTTATGCGCCTCCCTGAAATTATCTGATTTTTCACAGTTGCAAGTTGTCGCAAGATCATAGGCATAGTCCATTAAACCTTCTTCGAATCGATTAACTAAATTCTCAAGGTTACCTGAGGAAATAGGATTTAAAATCGAATTTATTTCATGAGCTTGTACGGAAGGATATTCAATTGTCACTTGTGTCAGGATATTCAAAATCGGTGTTTTAAGTTCACCACGAGTGTCTTCTGCGAGCATTTTTATAAAGTAGGCTTTATTTGTTAATTGACCAAGGTGCTCTAGAGTGTTTAAGTCAGGCTCGGTTTCCATTGAATGGAGCAAATTTGCTAGCGCCTCTTTGCGTTCGCTGAAATTAAAGAGTTTTGATGTGAGTTCAGACTGATCGGTCTTAAGTTTGGATAGGATTTCAACTGGATCTGCATCAGGATTAGTGATCACTTCATTTGCAAGGATATCCAGAAGTTTGCTTTTGAGCTCTCCTGACTTATCATGCGCAATTGTTTTGCTGAACCACTCATTGTCCAGTAATTCATTGAGGTGTTTTGCTACGGATTGTGGGTTGCTTGGGTCACTCGGTTGCTTGGATGCAGCTTCCAATTGAGTTAAAAGGTTCTTCACTGCAGCTTTGGACTCAGCACCGCCTATTCGACTTTTGATTGATAGCCACGACCGCTTTATAACAGTTAATTGCTCTCCAACGTCACCACGAAGCTTCATCTTTTTGTTTTGAAGACTTGTAAGAGGAATATGAAGCGAGCTCAATATTCCACTTCTGGAGAGTGCTCCTGCAGTTTGCAATAATCGAGTGGTATCAATATAGACGCCTTTAGATGTGTCTGTGCTTTCTGTTGACTTGACGGGGCTTGTGATTGCTTTTTCAGCAGTCTTTTCAAGACTTGTTTTAGGCTTGATTTCCTGCGTCAAGGGTTCACTGAAAGTGACTTTTTTGACTGTAAAATTAGGATCCATAATCTTCCATTTGGTTGATATGTTCTTTCCACTCTTCATCAACAGGCGAGCTCAGCATTATTTTTTTAGCAGAAGCGAGCTCTGCTTTAGCTTCCTCGTACGCATTCATTTTCATGTGGCAATTGGCAAGATAAATATGACCACCGATAAAATCAGGTGCAAGTGCCGTGGTTGTATTTAAGGCTATGAGGGCAAGCGGATATTTTTCGCATTTTTCTGCGATCAGGCCATAGCGGTACCAGTAATCTGCTTCTTTAGGATTGACGATTGTCAGGAAATGAAATAATGCCAAGCTATCATCCAAGAGTCCTTGATTGTACTTATCGATAGCTACTTTTAGAATGCTTTGGCCACATTCGTCAGGAAGCTTGAGCGCTTCCTGCAGGTTATCCGCATCAAACTCTCTCAGGGCATTTAATTTTGAGCCCATCTGGACCAGTTCTTCACGTAAAGAGCCTTCGTCAAGCAAAATCTTAACTGCTAGCAGAACTTGATCGCTTGAATTATTTGATCCGATCTCATTTCGAACTTCCTGTTCGATCTTTGTCCGCCTTAGCTCTGGACTGAGTAATTTGTTCTCGGTATCCTTTTCCATAAGAGCATTGACTTGATCCTTGATGATTTTATCGAGGGCAAGATCAAAAGGAGTTGCCGACTCATCGGTGCTGGATTTGTTCATTAATTCAATTAAATGAGGGTCTAACATGGGTTTTCTCATGTAATTAATAATATTTATTATAATATATTTTATTATTTTAAAGTAGAAATAGGTGAAAATGGAACCAATTAGATCAAGTCAATTAGTTTCCTATTATAAAGATAATTTTAAGG
>CAZOAX010000371.1:0-2396 GCA_964577735.1 uncultured bacterium | reverse complement strand
TTTAAGTCATGGAAAAGATGCAGAAAACGAAGGCTTGAAGAAGTTGCCTGAGTGGTGGACATTGGTTTTCGACCAAGAAAATTCAATGTTTACGGAGATCGCCCTCGTGACCACTCAGGCAATAAGAGAATATCTGATTCTTCTATGGAAACAATACAAAACATCGCCTCGGGTTTTAAAAACTCAGATCCTGGATGAGATCTGCCGGAATCTAAAGGTGCACCGCAAATCAGCCATCCGTCTTATGGCTCGTAAGTATCCTCCTCGCTCTCTGCATGGCTTTCAGGGTGGCCGTAAGCGGCAGTATAGTGAAAGATCCAAGAAACATCTGGCAAGACTTTGGCAATCGATGACTTATATGTGTGCCGAACGCATGCACGTCGCTTTACCCGAATGGCTGGCTTTTGATGATCATGTCGACTGCGATGCTGAGGTCAAAATAGAACTCCTAACCATGAGCATCAGCTCGATCAGAAGATTTCTAGCTCCTGAAAGAGCAAAGTTACAACGCAAGATGAATACAGGGACCAGGCGAGGAGTTAAGAAATTCATTGCCAAAGTCCCTGTCCGCTCGCTTGGTGAAACATTCGAACAACCAGGCCATTGTGAGATTGATTGTGTCGCTCACTGTGGCGGCTCTCTTAGTGGGCAATTCGCCTGGACTCTAACTTTGACTGATATAGTTACGGGCTGGACCGAATGCGAAGCTATATGGGCTAAAGATTCAGTCCATATCGCAAGAGCCTTGCAGCACATCGAGAAGCGTCTACCATTTCCCTTAATAGCTCTGTACTCGGACAACGTACTAACAGCAATGTCAATATCATTTTCAAGACAAAATCCTCCATTATACGGCGCCCAATATTGGACGCCGTATTCGATGAGATAATTTTCTTCAAATCCAAGTAGTTCCACCTAAACAGGTTTTTTCTTTAACCATAGTGACACAAGATCCATTGCTATACGCATGGTCTTAACCGTACTTAAAACAAAGTAAATCCAGGTGGAAAGTCCCATCATTATCTACGGAGTCTAATTTGCTCCAACGGCCTTCTGCGAGCGGACTCTTCCACCTGGTATCGCTTCCTCGTGAAAGGGGCGATAAAGCGTATTATTTTTGACCAGAGCATAAGCTGTTCTGGCTATTTTCACTGCTACTGCTGTCAATGCTTTGCGTTTGAGATCGCTGTTTGTCGGGTCAGATTTGATGTAGTTTTCATATTTGTATCTGAAAGAGTTTTCTCTTTGTCGAACCGCAACTTGACCTGCAAGCCAAAAAACACACCTTAATCGTTTATTGCCCCTTTTAGACAGAGAACTTTTTCCGCGATATTGACCGGACTGCTGTGTTGAGAGATCGAAACCACAGTATTTCAAGAATTGACGATGGTGACCGAAGCGTCGCAGATTTCCTGCTTCTGCAAGTACCGTTAAAGCGATGATTGGACCGATGCCAGGCACAGAATTCAAAATCTTATAATCCAAATGATCTTTAAGGTGCTCACTAGCAAATTGCTCTATTTCTTTGCGTCTTCTACAGACGGCTAGATAATCTTCAAGGACCATCCGAAACATTTTTATGCATTCGGAATCCTCGCTAATCGGTAAAGCTATGCTATTTTGAGCAGCGTGATACATATCACGAAGGAAAGCAGATTTAGCAACTTTTCGCATGGGGATTTGCCATGCCTTTTCAAGGAATTCTTCAAAACTCAGACTAGTAATTGCTGCTGGACAGGGGAAGGTCAATAGCAAAAGCGTGAACGCTTCTGCCCTTGACGAGTGATAATATCGCTCTGATTCAGGAAAGTACAAAGGCAGCGCGTGATTTAAAATGCTATGCTGGAGCTTCGTTTTTCGTAAGCTGACCTGGTAATAGGTTTTTGAGATTTCTTGTAGATCATGGAATTCATTGAAAACAGGATCATAGAATATTTGGCTCATATTATGACACATCATATACAAGATAACTTGCGCGTCTTTGGGATCGTTTTTATCCCAAGAATTATGTAAGGCCTCCCTAGTACGGGCTAGGCTAATTGAAGAAATCAGCACAACCTTAAAACCAGATTTTTGTAAGAAAAAAGCAATTGCTCTATGATAATTGCCAGTGGCTTCGATACCACATATTACCGGTTTTCCAGTCTCATCAAGCAACGTCTTCAGCTTATGAAAATCCTCTAAGTTATTCCGTACTATCAACTTTTTCTTCACGCCTTTGCTGAGCTGAATCAGAAGATGGTTTTTTTGTTTTCCGATATCAATAGCTACCAAGACTGATTCACTCATGCTAAATTCCGTGTTAGCCATAACAAGCTCCTTCAATTCTAATTTCGCAAAAAGTAGAATTAATATAGCTTGTTATGGTCAAGCCCTTCATTAAGAAGGTACTATGG
>CAZOAX010000370.1:0-2412 GCA_964577735.1 uncultured bacterium | reverse complement strand
TCTATCAGACCTGAATTCTACCTGGATGCCCGCCTACCTATTAAGGAAATGACTCGCAAAATCCAGAAAGATCTGGACGATCTTGGCATTCAGCACTACACGGATAAGCAATACTTTGTCATCCCGAATGTGAATACAACTGAAGTGGCAAGCGATATTCGATTATTGCCATTTAAAACATAGCCAATTTACATTTAATTAAATAATGACATGTGATATCTTTTTTAATAAAAAAAAGGAAGTCACATGTCATTACCATTAGTGATGATTTTCAACCGCCATTGGGAATCAAGCCCTCAATTGTTAATTAATAAATTACTTCCGGAACTTGCAGAAGAAGGTTATGATACGTTCGCCAGGGAACAGCCGGATACATATACAGAAGAAGATGACATTCAGTGGGTTGAAGCAGGGTTAAAGAGTCGAATCAATTTGACCGCTAATTTTAATTTATATGCCAATAAATCCAAACTTTCATATCCCGACGATTTAGAGAAGTGCCCATTTGAAGAACTTGCTGAGGCCATTCTACCAAACAATAACGGCCATGCTCTAATCCAATTAAAAAGTTTAAACACCATGAAGGTTACCCGGGATAATTTATCATTAGGTAAGCAATGTGGCTTCTCAATCACTTGCATTGATGACGATCAGGCATTGAATAAGCAAAGTTCAGTTCCCATAGACGACCCACAAAAGATACAAATTCTTGCAGCCACTTCTTTGATACGAGAAGAAAAGATGGTAGATCATTTGTTTCGTTTACATGCAGAAGGAAAAGGCGTGATCATTCCCCTTGGATATAAACACTGGAAACCCATGGTAGCACTCTTAAAACAAAAAGGGATGCGCGATCAAGACATGGTGTGCCATTTCGTCCACTCCTCCTATCAAGCGTCTAACAGAATTGATGAAATAAAAAGTGTGCATGATACCGGAGAGATCTTCAGCGATAAAACATCCTGTGCGACTACAAGTGACGAAATCGAAAAGCTTGCTAAAAAGCTCCTTACGGAAGTTAAATCCAAGATCACAAGAAACTGTCACATCCAATTCCTCAGCGACTTTTTCAAAGTCAAATTTAAACCCTCTATCAGACCTGAATTCTACCTGGATGCCCGCCTACCTATTAAGGAAATGACTCACAATATCCAAAAAGATCTTGACGATCTTGGCATTCAGCACTACACGGATAAGCAATACTTTGTCATACCGAATGTGAATACAACTGAAGTGGCAAGCGACATTCGTCTACTCCCCTTCAAAACTTAAATAAAAAAATAACAGGATAATAGGATGGTTAGGATCAATGCGAAATCCTGACTATCCTATTATCCTGTTATTTTTATCGCGTCAGCGACTACACGACATGTGTGTATAATCGGTTAGCCTTCGGCTTCGATCTGGGTGTCATCTGAGTAAGAGGATGTTTTAGATCTGGCCATTGCACCTGTCCAAAGCGAGAGAAGGATGCAGGAGACAAGGAAGATGGCCGATAACCACGCCGTAAATTTCTTGAGAACGTCAGCTGTTGAGGTACCGAAAACAGAATCACTGGCATCGCCACCAAAGGAGGCTCCAAGACCGGTGCTTTTACTTTCCTGGATCAGGATCACAAAACAAAGGACGGCACATAATAGAACAAATAGCATAGTGGCTATATAGTAGATAACTGTCATTGGACATCCTCGGCTTGGTGGATAATTTCAATAAAGGACTGCACATCTAACGAAGCTGCACCGACAAGTAGGCCGTCAACGGCGGGCAGTTTCAGGTAATTTCCGGCGTTTCCCTTGTTTACAGATCCTCCGTAAAGAATATGGCAACGATCAGGTGGCAGTTCCCAGTAATTTGCTATATGATTTTTGCATAATGCATGAATTTCTTCAACAATTTCCACTGTCGCCGGATTACTCGTTCCAATTGCCCAAACGGGCTCATACGCAAAAATAATTTGGGAGGCATTTTCTGAGGAAACATCTTTTAAACAGGCGTCGAGTTGCCCTTTGAGGACGGCATTTGTCTTTCCAGAATCTTTTTCTTCTTTAGTCTCCCCAATACAAAGAATTACTTTTAATTCATTCCGGAGGGCGAGTTTAACCTTTCGGTTGATCATGACATTGTCTTCATGGAAGATCCTTCGTCTTTCAGAATGCCCAAGGATCACAAATGAGGCACCCGTTTCTTTGATCATGAGAGGTGAGATCTCGCCTGTCATGGCGCCAGCCATCAGATCGCTCATGTTCTGCGCGCCAATCTGAATCTGAGAAACAGTCGTTTCTTTTGCTGAACATTCAAGCGAAGTATAGGGAACACTGAGCCAAACGCCCACTTTCTTGCGAAAAACGAGGGGTATCAAACCTTTAAAATATTTAAAGGCCTCGGCAGCTGTTTTATTCATTTTCCAGTTGC
>CAZOAX010000369.1:0-2428 GCA_964577735.1 uncultured bacterium | reverse complement strand
GGGCGGTGAAGACGTATTATATTCAAAGGTATCGAAGAGAACGTGAAAAAAATTCTGATAAGCGTCCATTTGTTTATATTTCTTTATATGGGGTATCAAAAACCTCTGAAATTGATGATCAAATTTTCCAGCAGTTGCATCCAGTTCTTACATCTAAACCTGTTGCTATTGCCGCGAAATTAATTAAAGGAGCTTTGAAAACTGGGCTAAAAATTGATTTAGATGGTTCAGGTGGTGATAGCGAAATTTCTGCTAATGCGGAAATTAATAATGTTTCTTGGAAAGATTTTTGGGGAAGGGCGAATGAGTCTGTTCTCATTTTTGACGATCTGGAACGTTGCCTCATGTCGATTGATAAAGTTCTCGGCTATATTAATTTCCTTGTGGAGCATTATAGACATCGAGTAGTCATCCTAGCGAATGAGTCTGAAATTATTAACAAATATCGGTTAGACGAGAAAAAGGACTCTAAATATCAGAGGATTAAAGAAAAACTTATAGGCCGAACCTTCAAAGTCGAAGCCAATCCAAGTGAGGTTTTAAGTGAATTTATTGAGTCTGTAAATGATGTAGAAACTAGGAACGTATTAAAAAATAACAGAGATGCAATTTTAAGTATTTATTGCCAGTCAGAATATAATAACCTTCGCAGTCTTAAACAAGCTATCAACGAATTTTCTGCGCTTTATGAGCGTTTGCCTGTTGAAGCTAAAACAAAGCCAGATCTTCTAGCGGATCTTATTCACAATTTGGTGATTCTGACTTTGGAAATCAGAAAAGGTGTTTTTGTCGCAGATGAACTTGAACATATTAAATCACAGATATACGATGTGGCGTTGAGCTTCAATAAAGAAGAAAAGAAACCTGCTCCTCTTCAGGAAATTGAGAAAAAGTATAACGGCTTCCATTTTAGTTCTCTGTTTCCTTCCACAGAATTTTGGTTTTTTTTCTATAAATGGGGATCAATACCAAACGAGGTTCTGAATACATCCCTAAATAATAGCAAATATTTTTTAGTTGAAAATCAACCTGAATGGGTCAAATTATGGCACTTTCATGATCTTGAAGAAGATGTTTTTAAAGAATATGTCGCTATAGTTGAAGATAAATTCACGAAGCTTGAATATCGAACCCCTGGAGTCATCCGGCAAATAGCTGGAATGTTTATTCAGTTTGAAAAAGAAGGACTTATTGAGAAGAAAATTACTGGGATAAAAAAATGGTTGCAAAATGTCATAGCTAAACTTGAAAAAACTGATGCCCTTGAAGATGATAAAGAAAGTGCTATGCGCTTCAGTTATGCTTTTGGCGGATTAGTTTTTGTAGGAGCAGAGGATTCCGATTTTAAAACAATCTCAGACCGTATTTCAAAAATTGTAGAAAAGAAAAAAATAGAAGATTTTCCTAAAATCGCGGCAGAATATTTGAGGCTTGTAAAAGAAAACCCCCAAGAATTTTTTGATAGGATATCAAGTCGTTCAAAAAAAGTTGAGCGGTATTATCAAAATCCAATCTTGTGTCTGATTGAAAGCAATGACTTTGCGAGCGCATATATTGAGTCAACAAATAAAGACAAGCTATATACATTGGAGGCGCTAAAGGATAGGTATAGTCTAGCAGGACACTACAAAGATCTATTGAAGGAACTTCCTTGGTTGCGATCTCTAAGGAGTGAGCTTTTAAAAGCGAGCAAAAATTCAAATCGTTTAGCTCAATACCATATTAAAAGGATGTTAAAGTTCGCGATCCTTCCTTGTATTGAAAATTTAGAAAACTTATCTGGCGGCGCGCCAAGGTCATCAAAAAAGAAGAAAAGAATATCTTCTAAATAGTGATCTTATGCATTTCAAACCACATCTTCACTTCCTTAATTCCAATAGCCCCAGCAGCGCAGTTCTCGATGACATTTGCCAGCTCATTATGGCCCTTTTTCTCATCAAATGGATAGAGAAGATCATAACCATTTAGAGCCATGAAGGTGGTTGCTGCCACCAAAGCTGTTCTTTTGTTTCCATCCGTAAAAGCGTGGGCCTTCGTCAAATAGAAGGCCATTGCCCCAGCAATCATAGCTACACCCCCATGTTCATAAGGGTAGATGCCTGGATAGAAGGCTGAATGTAGGGCGCTTTCGACTTTGCCGATATCATAGCAATGGTAATCTGCGCCACAAATCATTTTGGCAAATCGAGCTACTTGTGCGGCGGTGATGATAATTAATGGCTTTGGATTCATTCAAGTTTCTCAAAAAATATACTCAAAATTGGAGAGGTATTATGCGAACATTGATGTATAAAAAATCATTTTCAAAATTTAACCAATTACCGGCTGGTGTGCCAGAAATCCAAATGGCTGCATGGCGACTGTAAGACCCATTTAATGACACTTTAAATCCAGGTGCAACATCTGATAGCTCTTCTACTTCACGATG
>CAZOAX010000368.1:0-2430 GCA_964577735.1 uncultured bacterium | reverse complement strand
AAGCTGTTACCCTGTCCCTCCTCTCTCTCATGCCTTTTATCATCATGATCCTCACTTCATTTATGAAGATCGTGATCGTCCTTTCCCTTCTCCGAAATGCCCTTGGTGTGCAACAGGCTCCCCCTAACCAGGTCATCAACGGCGTTGCCTTTATGTTAAGCCTCTTTGTGATGTATCCGACGACTCTCAAAATGTACGATGCCTCCATGCAAGTTGTAGATACCACTAAAGTTCCCGATTCTTTGGTCTCACCTGAATCTTCCACCTACATCTTAAATGTCGCATCAGCAGCAGCCGGCCCTCTAAAGAACTTTTTAAAAAGCAACTCGCTTGTCAAGCACCAGGCCCTCTTTTATAGAATGGCCTTTAAAACAATTCCAGAAAGCCATCGAGAATCCCTGCAACCGGATGACATTATCATTTTGGTACCGGCCTATATTACAAGCCAGTTAAAGGACGCATTTGAGATTGGGGTGCTGATCTATATTCCCTTTTTCGTTATCGACCTTGTGACCTCCAATATCCTTCTCGCGATGGGGATGATGATGCTTTCACCTGTAACGATCTCCATGCCGCTGAAATTATTCTTGCTCGTCATGTTGGACGGATGGACGCTCTTGATAGAAGGCCTAGTATCAACCTTTAGGTAAAAATACGATGTTTCAAACACAAGTTATTCAATTAGCCTACCAAGGAATGCTGCTCATTCTGATCCTTTCAGCTCCTCCGATCCTGATCAGTTTATTTTTCGGTATCCTTGTTGCTATTTTCCAAGCTGCAACCCAGATTCAAGAACAAACGCTTTCGTTTACAATCAAACTTGTAGCAGTTACCTTGACCCTTATGATCCTCGGTGGATGGCTTTGTGCACAAATTATGACCTTTGCCTATCATATTTTCACGCGCTTCCCTCAATGGAGCATTTCAACCACCTAAAAGAAGCACCCTCTAAGGAAAACTATGAACGAAGGGTATGTTTCCCTATTTATCAATAGCTCTCTTGCCAATTTTGAGCCTTCAGCTGCCCTTACGCTTTTTTTTCTTTTTATGGGCCGTATATTGCCCATTATTGCTCTTTCTCCCTTTTTTGGCGCCCGCGTTTTACCAAACCCCGTAAAAGCAGCCTTCGGCATTTGCCTGTTTGCCATTTTTCTACCCAAACTGCTTATGGTCACCACGACCCCTATTCAATTCAACCTCATGGGAATCCTGTTAATGGCAAAAGAGGTATTTATCGGCTTTTGTATTGGGTTTTTGATCAGCCTGCCCTTTACCATCGTCACAAGCGCCGGTATAATCATTGACCACCAACGAGGCGGCGCAAGCTTGATGGTCAATGACCCCACAGTCCAAAACCAATCCTCTCCTCTTGGAACTCTCTTCAACCAGGTTTTGATCTATTTATTCTATTTTCTCAACGCACCATTTTTGATATTGGACCTAATTATCACTTCCTACGACATAGTTCCACCCGATCGCTTTCTAACTACGGCATTTTTTATGCGGGATACGGAGTTTTGGAAATTACAAATGAGTGTTTTAAATACAGTTATGATCGTTTCCATCCAGCTCGCCACTCCGGCTTTGTTAATCATGCTTATGACAGACTTGTTTTTGGGCATCGCCAACCGCCTTGCCCCCCAAGTTCAAATTACATTTCTTGGGATGGCATTGAAATCTCTCCTTGGACTTGGAATTGTATGCATCGGCTGGAACCTGCTAATGGAAGAAATGGGACGGGATGTCTACTATTGGGTCAATCAAATCAGTGACATGCTGAAAATGATGAAGCCGGGAGTAGCAGAACCACCTGCTTAGTAATAAAACTTGATTATTAACAAATAATTGACACTAAACTATTAGTTATAGTAAAATTTCATCAATTAACTAATTTCAGGTATCATAATGTCGCGCGTTAGTAATAGTTCATCTTACAGTTCGGTCGATTCGGTCCAAGTGGATTCCAATTCACAAACGAATGCTAACGAACCAAATTATGGAAAGGCAGCGCTCTACATTGCTATTGCTACCGTAGCTGCCGTGGCCTTTGCAGCCTTATTAGCTTGTACAGGTGGTTCCATCGTCATAGCTGGATTTATGTTCTCCCTCGGACTTGCATTAGATGGTGCCGCAATCTTAGCAGGGACTCTCTTTTTTGCTCTCTTTGCCGGCTTTATGGGCTATGAAACAGTCAGGCTCAGTATGAAGGCCGATACAAATCTGCATCCCCCAAGCGATCTTTCAAGTGCAGCCCCTTCCATTTAATCGAATTTGAGCTTGGTAGAACAAAAGTTCTTCTTCCAACACATCCTGAATTGTTTCAGCACACCTAAATCCATGTTGTTCCCCAGGGTAAAGGATAATTTCAGCTTTGATCCCTCGTTCCACTAAAATCTCATAAAATTCCTTAGCTTGATTAGGTGGCACTAC
>CAZOAX010000367.1:0-2454 GCA_964577735.1 uncultured bacterium | reverse complement strand
GATACCTTAATCGATAGCTGTTCGCCATTAACCAATTTCGAAAGACGAATCTCCGTAAGTGGCTCCCCTTCCATTGTGCTGGCTGCTCCAATCGTGATGTCAACATCGCAACCAGTGGATTCGTCCACCTGGTAATAATACCCTGAGCCTAGAGTGAAAACAGGCACTTGAGAACTGGGTTGGGAGTAAGCGAGATCGGTTAAAAAGACAATTGTAATCAATACAATCTGATGAATTTGCTTGAATAAATTCAGTAATTTCATAATTAGTTTGTCACCATGATATAGTTTGAGAACACCCAGTCAAAACAACCACTATGCCATATCATGCTTTGACATTCATAGAAATCGAAAATTGTAATTTTTATAAACTGCTCTACTTAATTGGAGCTGATTTTCTGCAATTGCCTAAATTGTTTTCCTTTTCGTGGATGGATTTAAAAGCAAAATCCGGATCTGACATTATGATGAATATATCACCAATTTATACTGCGTCTGCTCCAATTAAGTAGAGCAGTTTGTAATTTGGAATGTCTGTTTTATTTTACCTAGTCCGAGCTAACATTGTGATGTTAAAAAAGTTTTTTTAACCGGAAAAGCCCACCAACTCTAGGACCGGCAATCATTTCGGCGATCTGGACTAAGGTTTAAACTCTCGATTTGAATCATAATATAGATGCTCCTGAAAAGATGATCCATTTTCCGTCTGAATCTCAATAAGCATCTGATCTCATTGAACTATATTAATTTCCTTAAGTATATTTCCTAAGTTCCGACAATTACAAAGTCAGTAAATTTATGAATTGTTTTCAGAATGGTTTAGATAGCTCGATGAACATTTGGAATAAAATCATTCTTAAGAGTCATCACCTTCGCTTTTGGATGGTGTTTGCAACTTTTTTCTCTCTTTTAGAAAGTTGCGGCAAGGCAAAACTTGATGCTCAGATCACGACCAATGAAAGCAGTGGAACAGTTGTACCTATCAGTCCCGACTTCCTAGTTAATGAAGGACGTCTTTTTACTAATAGTCGGACTCTATCTGTCACTTTACAAAATCAATCCGCTAAAAAAGACTTAAGATTTGGTTATCGCCAAATTCTTAATGATACATTGCCGTTAATTGAATCCTGTCAATTTAATGATTGGATAACAAACGCCGAAGAAGTGCATTCGTTTACGATTCCAGAATTTGCCAAAGAAGGTGAATTCCAAATATGTGCTCAATTTCAAGAAAAAAAGCAAGAGGCTGCTCCCATTGCAACTCAAGGTTTGGTCTTGGACGAGCAAGAGCCTTTTGTCAGTTCTTTGACCTCCTCATACTTAAATAAAGCGAAGCTCGAAGACAAAAATAATATCGATCTGCAGGGTAAAGTTCGGGATAATTTAAGTGGAATCAAGCTTCTTCAGCTATCAGTTAAACATGAAAAAACTAACAAGTGCTATACCGTGCTACCGGTTGCCGGATTCTTGGCTGATTGTCCGCATTGGGAAGAAATCCATGCGACGGACATTTGGTCATTTAAGATTCCTGTAGAGAATCTTAGCAACGGTGATTTTTATTCGACGTCTATCCAAGCCATTGACAAGGCAGGAAATCGCTATCTTAGGGAGAATCATCACAGGTTTCGCTGGATGTCCGATGGAGCCGTCTCCGCGGATTTCGTCATCAATAACGATGCTGTTTATACTGCTGATCTGAATGTTAGTATCAAACTCCTTAGCGACAATCTGGTAAAAAGTTATCGCATAGCGGAAGGGGCTTCATGCGACAACGCAACTTGGCAAACCTATACAACAAATAATTTTCCTTTCACTCTGAGTGGCGGTGATGGGGAGAAACTTGTTTGTTTACAGGTCAAAGATGCTGCAGGGGAATTGAGTATTCCTGTCGTAAAATCTATCATTCTTGATCAATCAGATCCTAGTCCCAATTTTACGATTAATTTAGCGGCAACCTACACAAATGACACAAATGTCACTTTATCCTTGGCTGACGCAAACGGTGTGGCTGAGTATCGTAAGGCGGATGGATCCCTTTGCTCGGCCGCAGTTTGGACCAGCTATGGAGGTCCCATTCCTCATTCTTTACCAGCTGGCGATGGAGTAAAAGAAGTCTGTCTTCAAGTCCGTGATTCCTTTTTAAATGCTTCGGCAACTGTAACTGACACTATTACCCTAGATCAAGCAGTGCCGGATTCGACATTTACTGTCGCCAATGTGTTAAGTCCAGCTTCAACCCTTGGTGCAAATACGAACATTTCAGGTACGGCAAGTGACGCCCTGGCTGGAGTTTCTGCCGTTCATATTGCTATTAAAAATTCGGCAACGAACAAATATCTGAATGGTGCTAACTTTGATTCCGATAATCCGGTTTGGATTGCAGCGACAGGTACGACCTCTTGGTCTGTAAATATCGCTGACTCCGTCTTTACCGATGCTGTCACTTACGAAGTCT
>CAZOAX010000366.1:0-2469 GCA_964577735.1 uncultured bacterium | reverse complement strand
GAATGACTTCCAAAGCTGAATAGGCGGGAGATGTTTGTGAGGAAATGGTAGAGGCCATCTTTGCCATCATATACTGTATTGGCGTCTATATCTGCTTGGCTCAATCTTCCAAGTAGCCCGTTTAACGCCTCAAGCCGCTTAAGATCATTTTTTGATTGTTTAGCTTCTTTTTTCACTTCGTCAAATATGTCTCTTAGAAGGAGCGCTTCAGAACAGGTGTTGTTTTTGTCCTTCATTTTGAACCTGCGCCCAAAGCTGAGTCCTTCAGATGCGTCTTCAATAGTCACTTGTGATAAGTCTTCGATATTGAAATTACTAAGCTTAAAAGCTGGATCAAATTTTGACATAATTAAACCTAATTTTTTCTCCAATTATACCACGGAAATGTGATCGAATGGGCATATATTAACATATTCTTAATATGTTTGCGTTGGCGGTTGATCATTGATCGTGATGCTGTAGGGCGTGGATGTTAATCTTTCCATTTAAAGTATGATTGAATGGATTGTTGAAGGTCTTTATGGATTTGTTCATACATGAATCGTATGCATGGGTTGGGGGCGTCTTTAGGGGGAGGGATATTGTCTATGATGGTCTGGAGATTTTCATTTGGCATCTCCTTCAAGATATTTTGAAGGAAGAGTGGATATTGAATTTCGATGGAACTATTAAAAACTTTTTCTGTGTCCGGATCTTTTTGTTCATGGTATTGACGGGCAATAGCGTACCAAGCTGACTTGATTTGGACACCTGCAGAAAGGAAACATAAAGAGGAGATTATGTCTACAGAAGGTTTCTCAATGAAGTGGAGGATGTATTCGTTTAGCGTGAGGATAGGTTGCAGGGTATTTGAAATAGTGATGAACGCATTATCCCTTATCATGTCTCTCCCTCCATTGAATAGATTGGATATGCTTTGATCGATATGGTGCATATAGTGGCGTAGATCATCGTGACACATTTTTAGATAGCTATCTTCCATCATTAGATGAGGAAAAATGTCTTCGGTGATGCTTAATAGGCCCGTTTCTATCCATAAAGGGATCATCTGTATGCAATTATGGATTAGATTGTCCTTTGCATGGAATGGGTCAATGGGGAGTTCTTTTAATCTTAAGGTTTTGGCAAGGGCTTTTAAAGGGTTCAGCTTGGTTTTATCCAACTCAGCCATTTTCTTATCGATCATTTGTTTTTCACTGATCGGACAGAGATCTGAAGAGATTTCTTCAAGTTCTACTGCAAAGATTTTTCGAGCTGCTTCACAATAAGAACGAAAGTTAAATTGCTGACGTAAAGGATAAATATCTTTTAAATAAAATCCCTTCCGATGAGCGTGGTGTTTCCAAATCTCATCCTGGGAAGTGACGACTTTGTGCCAAAGTTTGCAGACCCGCGTGAGCATAAATAGATCAGTTAAATTTAGATGAACGAGCGGAAGAGCTAAAGCCTCTTCCGGTATGTGATAGATAGTTGTCTCTTCGCGTGCTCTTACTGACATATTATTTTTAAGTTTTTTTGTAAAAATAATATCACGTTTAAATATTAAATTAAACGATTAAAAGTTACTTTGTCTGAAATAATTTCAAATGAAACTTCTGATGGAATATTAGATCCTTTGAAATTAAAATAAACTTTAGTGTCGCCTTCCGATGGAGCCCACCAAAGAGAAAAACTATCGCGGTTGTAATGCTTTAATGTCCAAATGGTGGGTTTTGGGCCAATGGCCACTTTTAAATCGTTCCCTTCTACTGTGATTTTAATTTTGCCATACACTTGATTATCGTATTCGCCCGCGTAGTTTTCGAGGGGGAGTGATGGCAGAGGATTTTGAATGGTTGGGTTTTTGGCAAGATGGGCTTGCTGTAGTTCTTTTTGCATGGAAAGGACCTTAGCACTCCAGTCTTGATCGGGCTTGCCATAGTAAATGTCAAAAAATTGTTTGGTGAGAGCTTCCGGCAGTTGAGTATCTGCAGTATTTGTGAGGATCACGATTCCTAAGCGTTCTTGGGGAATGAAAGCGAGGTTGTTTTTGGCACCGGAAGTACCGCCATTATGCCAAATAAAGGGATAGGGAGAATAAGTGTGATACAGCCAACCCAAGCAGTAAAAATTCATCCCATTGTAAAGATCTCCAGCAAAAATATAAGGTCTTGTGGTCTCGGAAATGTTTTCCTTGGAAATGAGCGTTTTTCCTTTGAATTCGCCTTGATCTGCTTGCAGAGTGATCCAGTTTGCCATATCGATGACAGTTGAATTGATCCCGCCGGCAGCGCCGTAAATATAAACCCAGTTAGCCGCGTCAAAATCATCAGCGATCAATGTAATGGAGCCATCCGGTTGTCTTATATGCCAGCTGGCACGATTGGATTCTTTTAAATAGTCTGCAAGAGTTGCAGAAGAGTGAGTCATACCAAGAGGGGTCAATAGCTCGGTGTGTAAAAGTTCATCCCAACTCTTGCCTGTTTTGGC
>CAZOAX010000365.1:2208-2473 GCA_964577735.1 uncultured bacterium | reverse complement strand
GTTTCGCCAAGGATTGACGGCTTAGTTTCCAAGATCGCCTTGATCAAATAAACGATAATAATCTGTTCGATCAATACGTTGACGTATCCTAAAACACCACCAGCACCGAGCACGTCATCAATGGCCTCATGTAGCCTAAAAACATCAGTGATGTATATTTCCCCTTTGCAATGCGGGCACTGGAAGATGAAATCACCCTTTTTTATTTTTGATCCTAGAGGGATGTCTCCTGCACCACAACTTGGACATGTAGAAAGCTTGTACT
>CAZOAX010000365.1:0-2198 GCA_964577735.1 uncultured bacterium | reverse complement strand
GGTATCAAACTCTTGAAAGATGAGCCACCGTAATGTCTCAGCAAATGTCTCACCGCTCGATCCTTTTATAAAAAAGTCAAAAAGCGATCGGCGGAATGATTGCTTGAAGGAGAACGTATCTTTTAAGAGGATATTTTTTGTAGGCAACGCCAATTTATATCTCTCGATGGTATTAAGTTTTGCCATGTCCTCCGGATCAATGAACGTCTTTTTTGATATAGCTTCGAGATCTTCGGTCTTAAAAAACAAGGCACCAAACTGAAAGAACGTGAGTGTAGATGAAGGGAAGTCCTTTCTTACGAAGACCTCAGACCGTCCACCGTCAACAGCAATTATGTGCTTTATAGGGTTACTTTCCAGTGAATCCAAGCTGAATTGAAGGTTTGCAGGCACATCGACCTCATCCGCCATTTTCGGCAGATTGCATTTACCCAAAAATTCGGAAACCTCCGGATCTCGAATGATGTATCCGTGTGATGACTTGCTGGCATATTCATTCGGTCTTCGACCGTCTCGACTGGTATAGGACATAGATTATTTTTTCGCAGTAAATCGGTCAATCTGGACCGGTACCACGAACGGATTAGAGTATGTCTTCATGCGGACGAAACCCTTGTCTGTGTTAGGACTGAACCGTGTGAGTCCAGTGGTAAAATCAGTGAAGTCATAATATTTTTTAAGTTCCTTCAATTCATCCTCATTGTTCAAGTGAGCGATAAACCAGTTTTGTGTGTTTTTAAGGATGTTAGAGCTGATCGAGCTGACTTCTTGCGTAGCATAGACAATGCCAAGATGGAGTTTGGCTCCTTCTTTGGCTAGACGGTTGTATATTTTACTGAGGTCTTTATCTGTCTGCTTCGGGAAAAGATTGTGAGCTTCTTCAAAATACATTTGAATAAAATTATTGCTTTTTGCGGCAATAAAGTTGTTCATTGCATCAGCAAATATTCGTTGGCAGATCTTTTCCGAGTAGAGCTGAATGATTTCGGGATTGCCTTGCGATAGATCGGCGATCACAATCTTTCCCGCCCGCAAAGTTTCCAAAATTTCGATAGCATAGGGTTTATCAACGCTTTCGGTATGAAGATTTAATGCGGGCTTGAAAACTCTAAAACCGCTACAATCTGCGCCCTTATCGGAGCCGGGGGTACGCTTGCGCGTCATCATAACAAGTAGAGCTTTCAAGTCTTCGTCAGCCCACTCGCGACCCTCATGTTTCTTTTTATAGTCTTCGAAGAAAGCATTGTCCGCTGTAGCATCCCATACAGATGTAAACCAGTTGACAGCTTGGTCGTAAGTGACGCCTTTCGACGGATCGATGCCACTTGCTAGAGCATTGAGGGTAGCTTCTCCTGAGAATTTGATTGTTGTGTCTTTGTGTTTAAAGCCTGCTTGGTGTAAACAACATTTGTATGCCGCAATTCTACGAGCATGTCTCACCTTAAAGCTCGGATCATCTTCTAATTCCTCCGGGACAGTCAGATCAATTGATCGGAAATTTGAGACGAAACGGGCATCATCCATGGCAAGTAACGAGCACAGAAGTTCGTAACCAGCATCAATGTCATCAAAAAAGTTTGTTTTCATAACTTTGAAGCCTGGCTTTTCAAGCAAGCTATATCGAACGACATCGTCTTTATACAATTCAAAGATTGCCGTGCCATCATCTTGCAGATTTGCATTTGCGTACTCACCATTGATATCGAAAATAATCTGACCAATTGGTTCTTTAGTCAAACCAGACTTCGTGAAAGGCTCTGTGCCTATGTCTTTGTTGTTTTCCTTTTTTGCCTTCTGGCTAATCTCAACCGTTGCTTCAATAATTTTCTTTACGGTATTCGATTTTCCAGTACGAGTCATACCGAAGAGAGCAGTTCGCTTGCCAATAAAGTCTTTCGGGCTGATGTAAACGGGCACCTTTTCGATACCATCCTGAAAACGTAGGCTCGAGCTATAGCGAACGTTTCCAATCTTCACATCGCTCACTCCACCAGCAACCTCGTTCAAATCTTTATAATTCACAATTTGTTCGAGAACTTTACCAGACGGCTTATAAACCGTGTAGTTGTGAGCACTGTAGAAGTTTTCGAGGTCTGCTCCAAAAATTACCGTCCCCGAATTATCCTTGTAGAACGTTCCCAGGATTCGGCATTCCAGTCCGGAGAAACTGAAATGATAGCGGGTGAAATCGTCGAGCT
>CAZOAX010000364.1:0-2481 GCA_964577735.1 uncultured bacterium | reverse complement strand
CTCAGCTCCATGTGTCGGCTTGATTGATAAAGAAAAGTATGATGGCTATGTCGGAGATGCGATCAAATTTTTGAAGGGGCAGAGCAAAGTTGTTTTGGATGATCTAAGGGCCAGAATGGACGATGCGGTAGAAGCTTTAGAATTTGAGCGTGCTGAGCAAATTCACCGACTGATTTTAAGCGTTGAAAAAACACTTCAAACACAATCTGTCGATAAGCCGGGGAGTGGGACATCCGCTGATGTGCTCGGGATCTATCGCAATGGGGATGAGGTCGTGTTGTCGGTATTAAGCTTTCATCATGGAAGGCTGGATGCTTATAAACATCATAATTTCACAAAGATCTTAGAGTCTGATGAAGAACTTTATGAGTCGTTTATTATCCAGAACTATCTTGGACAGTCTTTATTGCCGAAACTTATCTTGGTGCCTTGCGATTTAGAGAATGTGGGGGAGATCCTTGGAGTGACTGTCTCTAGGCCGGAAAGAGGGGAGAAACGGACGCTTGTGGAGATGGCCATCAAAAATGCAGAAGCTGCTTATCATCAGAAGAAAGATAAGTCTGCGATCCTGGAAAAAGCGCTTCTTGAGATCCAGGAGAAATTCCACTTAAAGAATTATCCGAAAAGGATCGAATGTCTCGATACCTCTCATTTATCCGGTGGCGAGGGCGTGTCTGCGATTGTTTCCTACATCAACGGGGAGCCAGACAAGGATTACTATCGTAAGTTCAAGTTAAAGGTCACAAGTCAATCAGATGATTATGGTGCACTTAGAGAGGTATTAACAAGACGCTATTCCAAAGACGATATGCCCGATCTATTGATCATCGATGGAGGAAAAGGGCATCTGAATGTTGCGCTAAAAACACTGAAAGAATTGAATATTATCACGCTTGATGTGATCAGCATTACAAAAGAAGAAGGGCGTCATGATAAAGGTGTTACAAAAGAGCAGTTTTATCGCGAAAACGTGAAGGACCCGATTCATCTTCATACATATTCACCAGCACTATTTTTACTTCAGCGGATTCGGGATGAAGCTCATCGATTTGCGATTACCTATCAGAAAAAAAGACGGACACTTACGACGATACGATCAGAATTGTCCAACGTTCCCGGAATCGGCCCAGTCAAGCAAAAAGCACTTTTGAAACACTTTGGCAGCCTTAAAAAAATCCGGGAAGCAACAGATGAGGAACTCTCTCAAGTTTCTGGAATTACACCCGCAATTATACTTAAGATAAGAGGAATGGATGCCATTTGACCTTACCACAACAGGACAGACTTCTGAATTAGAACATGCCGTTAAACGTGTGCTCTACAAAAGCATTTATGAATCAGCTATAGAGTCTAAACGTAACAAACGATGGATCAAATTAACCGGGCTTCCAGTGGGCATCGTTTCTGGATTATTGACCATAGCAAAGAGAATTGCAAGATTCGCTGAATGTATTTTAAAAGGCATAATCAATCTATGTGGAGCTCCTTTTTCAAAGAGCTGTCATGCCATAACCGGACTTAAACAACTATTTTTGGAAGCTCCTTTGCAGCTTATTGTCAGATTGCCCCTTTCCATTACCATGCTTGTTTTTAGCATTCCTTTTAAAGCTATCTCTTTTGCAACTTCTCCAAAGGCTTATGTCAAAAGCCTATGGATCGATCACGATCTTGTTGAAAAGCAGATTCAAATTGAAGCACCAAAAATTGCCATTTTTGAAAAAGCCGAAAAGGATCTAAGTGAGAACGAAGAAGATGTTGTGGCCCTTACCACCTTGGCTGATTGCTGCTATCGAGGTTATGGAACCGATATCGATCTTGATAAAGCTATTGAGTTTTACAACAAAGCGGCTGATCTTGATGATGCACATTCCATGAAAATGCTTGGGGACATCTACGAAAAAGACGATAAGGCCCTTTCAATTGAATGGTATCAAAAAGCTTCTGAAGCAGGGGATTTGGATGCCAGCTTTAAAATGGGGCTGCATCACTATGGTATCGGCAGACAAGCATCTATTAATAAAGCCATTGCATTCTTTAAACAAGCTGCCCAAAGTGGGCACGTGCTATCAAAAGCTTGCCTTCTTGAACTTCTGCCTCCTGATGAAGCTGCTGACCTGCACTTGACTTGCTCTGCAGCTGAAACAGCCGAGGCTAAAAGCTACCTCGGCCTTAAATAGGATTACTTCGTGGTATCCAAGTACCTGACGGCGTCGAGGGCTGCCATTGCGCCTTGTCCAGCTGCTATGACGACTCGTCCGTAGGCTACATCGGTTACATCACCTGCAGCAAACACACCTGGAATGCTTGTGCTTGAGTTCTTTCCATTGATGATGATATTTCCAGCAGGGGAGAGGTCTAACTGACCTTCAAAAAGCTCGGTGTTCGGTTTATTGCCAATCGCTACAATAACAAGATCGATATCTTTATACTGAGATTCTTTTGTCTTGTTGTTCTTGATCTGAATCCCTGTTACATGGTCAT
>CAZOAX010000363.1:0-2482 GCA_964577735.1 uncultured bacterium | reverse complement strand
ATTCTGACCAGAAGAATGGAATTTTCTTCGGGTAGATTCAAGCCTCTATTGGTAAGTGGCTTCCTCTGCGTCTCCCCGTCTTTGCGTCTCTGCGTTAATATCGCTATCAGACACAGTCTTAAATCGGTTTTTACTCCGGGTCTATTTTAACGGTTGTGGGAGTGAGGAGCGCGCCGTGGGGTAGAACGGGGATGAGGGCGTTTTTCTTGCGGAGGAGGGGGTTCTCCAATCCATTGCAAGGGTTTCCCGAGTTTGGCCTCAATCTTTTTAGCGAGGTGCACTTCGCGGCCGGTTACAAGGCTTAATACAACACCTTGTTTACCAAAACGGCCGGTCCTGCCTGCACGATGGATATAGGAGTCAATGTCCGATGTAAGCTCAAAGATGAACACATGGGTCACTTCTGAGAAATCAAGACCCCTTGCCACCACATCTGTTGCGACTAGGACTTTTACTTTTTGCTGCCTGAATTTATTGGTCACGATCGATCGGATATCTTGCGAGAACCCGGCATGGAGGATGTCCACATGATCGACACTGCGTTTTAACATATGGGCAAGCTTTTCTGCCTGAATGCGAGACCTGCAAAATACAATCGATTGCTTTGGCTGCATGGCTTTGATCTGCTCAACAAGCTTGGCTTCCCGTTCTTGCACATGACAGTATAGGAATAAATGATCCAAAAGCAAAGGAGTCTGATCTTCAACCGGCATCTGGATTTCTCGTGGATTCTTCAGATAGGTCATGGCTATATGACGGATCCCTTTTGGCATTGTGGCAGAGAATAATAATGTTTGATGTTCCTGCACAAGGCACTGCATGATGAATTCAAGATCATCTACAAACCCCATGCTGAGCATTTCATCAGCTTCATCCAGGATCAATGTCTTGACTTGGGTCAGATCAATGGAACGGGAATAGATAAAGTCAATTAACCTGCCTGGAGTAGCAACAAGAACCTGAACACCCGCTTTTAACTTGGAAAGTTGCAAAGATGCATCTTCTCCACCGCAAAGGGCAAATGCCTTTACGCCTTTATATTTGCCGATCTTTTGAGTTTCCTGGGCGTACTGCATGGCAAGTTCACGTGTCGGCACAATGATCAAGGCTTGTACACTTGCGTTTTCTGTATTGACTTTATGACAAACCGGAATAGCGCAAGCAGCTGTTTTTCCAGAGCCTGTTTTAGCAAGCGCGATCAGATCATGATCATTCAGCACTTCCGGGATTGATTTTTGTTGAATAAAGGAAGGCTCTTTATAGCCCATCTCCTCCAGGGATTTAAGGATTTCAGGTGCTAGTGGAAAGTCTGAGAAGAGTGTCATTAAGTCCTTAAAAATAGCGTTGTAGGAATAATACCAGAATCGATGCAAAATTTAAAGAGCAATACCAGTAAGTAAAAACAAAAACCTATAGCAAGAACAGGCTTCTTCTCAAGAAAAGAAGTGTCATTTTTTCCATAGCCCATTTTTCTGCCGACCCAAACAAGCATGATCGGGATCAATCCATTTAAAATAGCATCTCCATAGCCACCAGTCGCGTCTAGCGCTAGGTAAAAAACCCGTTCAAATTGCGTTGCAAAAAACAAGGTTGGGATGGCAATCAAAAGAGCGAGTATCGCTTTGCCTTTTCCTTCTTCTTTGATCTTCAAACCATCGGAAAGAAAGTCAAAAAGTCCAAGACCGATCCCAAGAAATGACGTAATGATCGCAAAAAATGAAAAATATTCTGCAATGACACCGACATGATAACCTTTGACATGCTGGCTGATAAATTGTGTCGCCGGCTCTCCTAATCTATGCGCTTCTAAAAGACCATTGCTCCCCTCAACTGGAACAATCCCAAGAATGAGCCAGAGCCATACTACGTAGACAACAAAAGATAGTGTCGTTCCACCCACAATCGCCCAACGCAAACTTTTTGCGTGGCGGTTCAAATAAGGCGTTAAGCTTGGGACCATGGTTTGAAAGCTAAAAGATGTCAAAAATAAAGGGACAGCCAAAATAGCAGGTCGCCAATCATGGTATGTCAAAAGATCCGGTTTGATCTCGTCAATCCCCATTCCCACAAGGCAAAAATAAGCGCCGATCATCGCTAAAAATAGCACCGTGTTCACACGGCCGACGGTTTTATTTCCAAAATAAAATAAGGATCCGAAAAGAGCGACGAACACGCATGCTCCCATTCCTTTGGAAACAGTCATACCAAGAAGGCTGCTAGCTCCGGCTACAATTTGCAATCCACCACCAGCAGTATAGGCAACTAAAGAAGCATAACAAATAAATAAATATAAAACCCAAGCGACAGCTTTGCCAAATGGCCCCAAAATGCGAGAGGTCATTGTAATGACATGCACTCCTTCCTCCATCCACAAGCTCACTTCTAAATAGAGCAAAGCTGTAAAGGTCATCGCAAGCCATGAAATGGTCATGAAGGTAAAAGATGGCCAAAATCCGCTCATTCCTGTTGCAACCGGTAGAGC
>CAZOAX010000362.1:0-2499 GCA_964577735.1 uncultured bacterium | reverse complement strand
TTACAATTTTTTTGCACCATAATGACTTGGCCGTTGTCATCATGATAGGATGCTAAATTCACCTTAGCCAGATCCCCATAAGTCCAGTCAGCAATCCAATTGGGTCTCATTCCAAACCAACCTAAACTGTCACCGATCGGAATCTGAGTTCTAATGATCGCGAAATTATCCATTGCCTTTTTACTGCTGGGATAAAGACCTTCCCAAGCATCGGAAATTCCAGTCACATACTGAAAGCTTCCATTTTTAAATTGGCCCTGAATTTTCGCATTATAGTCAAAAGATCCCGTGATGTTTAAACACGATGAAGCCGTAAGGACAATGTCGCGCCCGACAAGAGCGCCACTGCAATATTGGCCATTCGACAGAGCAATGCGAACCACAGCAGCATATGGAGTTTGGTTGCTGTCGGCATGACTGCGGTAGTCTTTGCCGAAAATCGCTTGCGTGTCAGAATTTTTCTCTTCCGTTTTAGGTGAGCAGGCGACAAACAATAAAGCTGAGCAATCTAGAGCAGCTGAAATGAATTTCATCTGGGGATATCCTTTTTAAAAGAACTAATCCAAGCAATAAAAAAGATTTAATTGTTTTTCGCAATGATTTTTGGCTAAGATGCAATAAATTTAATTTTGTTTTTACCAAGAGTGGTGTTCCGAAAAGACCTAAGTTTTTTAGATCTCAAAAACAGATTTTATTTTTCGCAAAAAAAGTCATTTTCCTAACTTAATTAGATAATTTGGTTTCTTTAAATAATCTTCTCTTTTTATATCTGAATATATGGGCTGACATTTTGATAAACAATTTTTTATAAACTGGAGTCTTGATCATGAATGCTTTTTAATTGTTGCTTTGGCCCTGGGATTTTCTGGCTGAAAAACAGTAAGAGATGTTCAACCGAATTCAAATGTTAAAAGTGCGGGAGATTCTAGAAGAGTCACTCTGTGTGGCTTCCCTAATAATTTACCTGATGCCGTTATTTTAGAAGTCGCTGTTGGAGAAGGCAATCAGAATAAAGCTCATTTAGATCAACTTTATGGCGAACGAGCTCGAATGAGTGAGAATTTGCTTAATTCTTCAAATCCAAGAATCAGAGCTTCTGACGATGGACAAACATTATGTTTACAACAGGTATATGTCTCACTTCATGGTGATATTCATAGTAAGTGCCATGCCTTTAATCTAGCTGCGCATTCTCACCAAAAGTATCCCAAGAAGTTCGTAGTCAACTCTGTGATTCCAACATTCATAGCCGATTTCAAATGAGTTATTGCGCGAATTAAATTCGTTTAATTAGTGAAATTTAGAAATCTCCTCATTTAAACGATTAAATGAGGAGATTTTTTAGTTTATGATTAAAGAGAGCTGAGTTTAGTGGCAAGATTTGCATGAATCCAGAACATGGACCAATCACCGTCGGCATCGATGGCAGGTGCGGCTGGAACTTCCAAGGTTAAACCTGAACACAAGGTGCTGTTTGTAATAGTATGAGCTTGTACAGAGAAGTTATCGGCGCAGCCCTGGCGAGCATCTTCAGAGTTACCTGAATTAGGTGCAACGGCAGTCGTGATCGAGGTGGCCTTGGCATCTGTACTATTACCCCAAGCGCTAGTTGACATGGGAGTATTATGAAGATCTTGATACCAAAGCGAGGTTTTTTGGCTCTCTATATTGGTATGTCCAACGGCACGATATCCGGCGATTAGCCCACTATGCATGGCGTATTGGGTCATCCAGGTTCGAAAAGTTTCACTCATCACATTGACTATTAAGGCTAAATACAAACGTTCGCTTTGAAGAGCTCCCAAGCCTTCAACATTCAAGAAAAACTCAAAGTGACCATCAGTGTCGTCTTCTCGGTCATAATAAAATGCATAGTTGAATCCTAAGGATTCGCCGGCATCATCTTTCGGTGAAAACTTAACCATCATACCAGCATAGTCACAATACCATTCGAAGACGGCATCGAAGTCACTACCAACATACTCGATACGTCGATCATAAATGCCGGTTTTAGGGTATGAGGCTGGTGCGGAGTTCTTTGCTTCGGTTAAAGTATAAGTGCCATCATCTTCGACTTCAAAACTACCGCTGGTCGGAACATCTAGACATTTTGTCAAACCCGCAGAGTTTGCAATGAGCGTGTCGATAACATGAGCTCTCACATTTTCAATGCGGCCGGTTAATCCTCCTTGTGTTATAAGGTCTTGAGCGCCTTCTGGAACAAAGCTTGTAAAACTGCTGGCATCAGGAAATCCAGTTGTTAACCAATAAAATCCGCGAATCGTCTGCACAAAGGATTCATCGCTATTCTCATCCAGCCGTAATGCTGCATCTGTCTTTATGCATGGCTCACCACCACAAGTTGTATCAATGGCGAGCATAATTGAGCCAGGCGTGGCAATGCTTCCTCCGCTGCTAGGGCCCAGTACGACGGTGGGAGTTTCCTCTTCGTCATCGTCTTTTTTACATCCACTTGCTGCGCAGAGTGAATAAATCGCA
>CAZOAX010000361.1:0-2501 GCA_964577735.1 uncultured bacterium | reverse complement strand
GTGAAAATTTTTGATCGCGATTTAATACGCTATGAGGAATTTAATTCAAATATACAAGAGTCAAAAAAACGACCAGAAAGTGGTCGTATATTGTAAGCTTCTCGCAGATAAGGGCGATGCTTGTTGTCAAGCTGAGATGAGTTATTGTTTCATGAAGGGGATTGGAACAAACAAAAATCCGGGTGAAGCTTTTAAATACGCCAAGAGGTCTGCTGATCAAGGTCATGATTGCGGACTTTGCAATTTGGGTTATTGCTATAAGGAAGGTCTCGGAGTAGAAATAGACCTTGAAAAAGCTCAAGAATTGTTGCAGCAGTCAGTCGAAAAAGGTTTTACAGATGCTAAAACATTTTTGGATGAGACTGAGGTAATGCTGAAGGGTGTTCAATGGCGATTTATAATATTAATTAAAGGTTTAAAATGAAAAAGTGTTAATTCTTCTGTTGTGACGTTTGATAGTGATACAATGAAAACGATTTGGGGTCATGTTTTATATGGGACTAGGACTGGCGTGCCGGGAGAGCATTTAGGCGTAGATCCGAACCTCGCATTCCGGATCAGGTCTTGTGCTCAATTTTTTCTTACAATTTGCGAGGAAAATGAAGAGATTTTCTGGGAAAGAAGTGTAAGGATTTTCTTCTCAAAATCTCAAAAGGATTATAACTATAAGATCGGTTTATGCTGGAAAAAGCTGTTTGTACAGTATTCAGTCGAGGTATTTAGGTGTGATGTCGCTAAAGGTGTGAGCCTTAAATACATTGCAGATAATTGTCGCATAATCTTTGAGGCTAAGAACAAAAATCTCGAATTAGCTGAAATTTTCCCCTTGCTTTCCCCGTACAAAGATTATTTATCGAAACCTCGATCAAATGCAGATGCTCAATTTTATCTTGGCTACTGTTACCTGGAAGGTCATGGAGTCACTAAGAATCTTGTTGAAGCTCTAAAATACATTCAACTTTCGGTCGATCAAGGAGATTCAAAAGCACAATTTTACTTGGCTACTATGTACGAAACAGGCACCGGAGTAGCAAACAACCCAGTCATAGCTTTTGAATTTATGAAGCTTTCAGCAGATCAAGGGTATGCTCGGGCTCAATTCTGTGTTAGTAACTTCTATGAAAATGGTTATGGAACAGAAAAAGATCTAGTCAAAGCTATTGAGTACTACGAACTTTCTGCAGATCAAGGATTTGAAGATGCTATAAGTAAT
Source organism: uncultured bacterium (assembly GCA_964577735.1). Classification (GTDB taxonomy): domain Bacteria; phylum Chlamydiota; class Chlamydiia; order Chlamydiales; family Parachlamydiaceae; genus CAZOAX01. Next base: position 1,288 of record CAZOAX010000361.1, on the reverse strand, counting down.
TTGATTCTTGTGTTTGAAGCTCAAGATAACAATGAGAAAGTGTTCAAGTATAAAAAACTTTTAGCAGATAAAGGGAATGCTGCGGCTCAAGGTTCCATAAGCTAGGGGTCGGAACAAATACAAATCCAGGCGAAGCTTTTAGATATGCCAAGATGCCTGCTATCCGCTGGCTTTGATGTAGAAATCCTTGGTGTATTGAGCGATGCTATAGAGAGAGTGGTTCCGCTCAAGATTAGTATTTCCGAGCTCTAGGGTGTTGCAGGCGATGGTGGGGTCGATGTTTGAATCTACCTCATCGCCAAGATCATCATGCTGCAAGCGATGCAGGAACGATGTGGGTGCTGAGAATTCGATGTTTTTTTTCAGATTGCGAATGGTAAAATAATCTTCTTTCAATAAATCTACTTTGCAGTAGGTGCAAGTGGGTAGCTCTTCGTTGGTTTCAAATTTCACATAAACCGTGATCTCATAATGGTCATCTAATTTTGCTTTAATTAACGCGTCAGGATTGCCGGTGGCTTTGGCTTCGGCAATTTTATCAGGAATTCCAGATTCAGTGATTTTATCAGCGATGGCCTTTAGCAGGTCGCTGGGAGTCACGTTATAGGCTGCTAAAAATTCTTTATCGCCTGGCCATGACAAGGAGCCCTTGTCAGGATGGGCTGCACTTTCAACTATTTGCTTTACACGCTTGTGGTGCCCTGCGATTAAATTCATGTACGCGTGGACGGTTCTTGGGAAATTCGTTTGGCATTCCATAAGATTTCTCGATGTAGGTTAGACATACTCTAGCAATTGGTTTGATTGAATTCAATTGTATCACCAAAATTTTTCAAAATTTTGGGAAGATACACTCTAACATTGAGATTTATTTAGTCTTAATAATTGATTGATATGATGGGTCAAATTAATTTTAAAGGTTTCTAGATGTCAAGGGTTAATATTCTAAGTGTAAATGCATTAGAGGATTATTCCAAACACGAGTGGGTTGAGTTTTTAAAAAAAGGGGCGTTTCGGGGACTTAAGATTAACAAGGTCGCCAAACGATTGGAAAAGTCTAAGTCCTGCTCTTATGACAAATTCACACATACGCTTGAGATGGTCGACAAAAAGGGGAAGATCATCACACTCGACATGGCGAAACTTTTAAAAAAGAACGAGCGATGGTCATTTTCGCGCCTGATTCATAATATTAAAATGTTTTTTTCTTTGGACTATGAGATTGCATTTCAAGATCGTATGAATAAGCTGTCTGATGTATTCATTCGAAAAATAGCAAGTACGCTTC
>CAZOAX010000360.1:0-2509 GCA_964577735.1 uncultured bacterium | reverse complement strand
AGATGAAGGTTCTAGAGGGATTTATACTAACTGGGGGAAGGTCGTTGGAGATCCTCTATCTCCTGGTCTTCATTTTTATAACCCGATATCATCAAGCATTTTTGAATTAGACGTAAGGGAGCAGAAGGTTGAAGCAGAGACACCTGCGTTCACAAGAGACACCCAAACCGTTACCGTGGCTTATGCTCTTACCTTCTATCCAGACCAAACAAAGATCGGCGAACTCTATTCTCAATTTGGAAAATACTGGGATCAAAAAATTGTGAACCAGGCCGTACTTGGAAGTATTAAGGATATCGTAGGTCAATACATTGCAGATGATCTCGTGAGTAAACGAGAGGTGGCAAAGAAGGCTGCCGAAAAGGAATTAACCGAAGCCCTAGCACCTCGAGGAATTGTAGTTACTCGTTTGGATTTCACAAATCTAGACTTTGATGACGCCTATGAAAAAGCCGTAGAAGCCAAGGTTGTGGCGATTCAGAAAGCTGCAGAGGCTAAGAATAAAACGGTTGAAGTAGAGGACCAGTCAAAACAGAAAGTAATGACCGCGAAGGCTGACGCAGAATCTATGAGAATCAAATCTCAAGCTCTCTCCCAAAATAAGGGATTGGTTGAGTATGAGGCGATTCAGAAATGGGATGGTAGCTTGCCGCAGTACATGTTCGGTGGAACTGTTCCAATGATCAACTTGGATAAAATTAAGACAAGGTAATGTTTCCGCGTGCTTGTACAGGCGCGGAAGGCTGAGCGTGATCGGGAACCTGCCAAGGCTAACACTCGATAAGTTTCCGGTTACGCTCAGTAATAAAGAGGGGATATGAAAAAGATAGACCGCTCATGGTGGAAAGATAGCAGCGCAAGCGTTGACACCGAGATACTCGTTGAAAACACGATACGCGATAGCATGCGTAGACAGCGCGAGATTATTCAGGACGAAAAGAAGCGTCGATCTAAAGTCACCAAAGTTTCATCGGTGAAGGAGCAGCATTACAGCACCAATGAATGGGCAAAGAGGTTGGGGTATACAGCTCATTCTATTAGGCAGTGGGTTAAAGCTGGTTTAATTGAAGCTATATTCATTCGAGGACAGTACAGGATCAGCGAGAGCGCAATCATGACTTTTGTTGAAGGGGAAAACAGAAAGCGTGCGTAAGACAAGGCTAGTCCGAAAAACTATACGGCTAGGTGGAAAGCGTGTGAGTCACTATTTCCGCACCAAGGCTGATGCTGATCGATGGTATCGGCAGATGCTTGATCGTAAAATATCGATCCGAGCAGGACTAGAAATTGAATTTGAAAAGGTTACTTTAAAAGATTTTGCAAAGGTCTTTCTCAAGAAAAGATGGGACCCTAAAAAGCATAACACCTGGATCAATGATGAGCAGAGACTTAGGACCTACGTTCTTCCCGTATTTGGAGATCGGTCTCTCAATGAGATCACTACCACCGAGTGGAAACAGTTCTTGATTGATATCGTTCAGGTCCATGGAAAATCAGAAGCGACAGCAAATCGTATCCGCGCCCTTGTTTCCAAAATGTATAGCGACGCCATTACGAGTGAGCCTAGGCGCGCAGTGGATAACCCGATCAGATACATCAAAGCTCACAATGAACGTGAGAAGCGGATCAAGAAGATTAAAAAGAACTTCTTTCAAACCATTGATGAGATGCGGGCTTATTTGCAGGCAGCCAAAGAGGAGCAGCCTTCCTACTACGTTTATCACATGCTGAACTTCAACACGGGCTTAAGAGAGTCTCAGAAGATCCCTCTTAAGTGGAAGGACGTGGATTTCAAGACCAAGGTCATTGTTGTTGAACGTTCCTACATGGCTTCTAATCAAACGATTAAGGATGGCTCTAAGGGGCATAAAGCAGGCGATGACTACGTGGTGGGTATTAATGAGACCCTGCTTGAAGTGCTCAAGTGGTGGAAGTCTGTGAGCCCTTATAACAAGCCCGATGATTATCTTTGCTACTTCGGAAGAGGGAAGCATTTTCAAACCTGGCATCTGAGGAAAGCTCATCGAAGAATCATCAAGCGTGCGGGAGTTCCTTACATCACGCCCCATGGAGTGCGTCACTCTTACGCTACTCACTACGTCGATCAGGGCGGAGCAATTGAAGATCTTCAGAAGATGCTTGGACACAAGGACATCACGACAACTCAGATCTATTTGCACGTTTTACCGGCGTCTATGCACAAGAAAGCAAACGCATTGAATGTCACTTTAGGCGAAAACACTGTCACCACAGTGTCACCAAATCAGTGTAAAAAAGGGAAGAAACAAACAAACAAAACAAAAGGGGGATTTCGAAAATCTAAGGGATTTAAGAGGGTTGTAGGTGGGGTGACCAAGGGGACTTGAACCCCCGACCCTCGGAATCACAATCCGAATCCAGGGGTTTTTACCTATTTAAAAAATCACCTCAAAAACGGCCTTAAGCTATCGAATTAAAAATGAAAACGGTTCATTTCGGAAAGATAAAGACCTGCGTCGAGCATACAGCG
>CAZOAX010000359.1:0-2531 GCA_964577735.1 uncultured bacterium | reverse complement strand
GAATATATGTAAGCGATTGGTCGTAGGTTCGAATCCTACCGGGGGAGCCAGTTAGTAACTTGAGCACTAGAAAGTCTCTTTTGTCCTTTAGATGAAAGAGATTTTTTAGGTTCGAGCGAATCAGCGAGCCTCTTTTGTTCAAGCAAACCATTTTCGATGATCAAATATGGTGAAAGCTTGGTAATGCTGATTGTTTTATCTTTTAAAATTATGTTCGAGCTGATCGTGGAAAAAATCTCGCGTTTCTTCTGAATCGATCCTTCATTGAAGTGATGCAAGGCAAAATTGCAGAAATTAAAAGTCCTCTCTGTTGCCTCAAGAGAAGCATCGAGTTTCTCATTTACTTTTTTCAATTGTTCAATCAATGAATCTCTTTCTTTTGCAATTTCACCTTTCAACAGAATGAATTCAGCTTGAGAGTAAATAGCATGATCAATGTTTTGCGGTGATGTATATTCACGATGAAGATTTTTCAATCTCGTCAGGCAATCATTTATCGCTTGCTCCAACGAAGCGCGCATTGCACTTTCTTCTTGCCCGAAATCTTTTTGTTTTTCACCAAGGTATTCAAGTGCAAGATCAAGATATTCTTTTTCGATAGTGATTTTTTCCAATTCCCCCTTGAATTGTCTTTCAAGATCGCCGATAGGAATGTATTTTTGCTTGCACGGACCTTTCTTTTTGGTACATCGATAATAGACATAGTGAAGGATTTTTGGATTTACCATTTCAGAGATCTCAAGCTGACATTTAGGGCAAGCAGTTGTATTTCCGTAAGAAAATTTGTGCTTACAACCACTGCAAATGATCTGGTGCTTTTCTTCAGCAGTAATACTCGATCCACATTCCCCGCAACTCATCATGCCAGTAAAAGCAAACTCTTTTGTTTGTGGTCGCTGTTTTCCCTTTTTCCCTAGCAATGTTTGAGCACGCCAAAACTCCGATTCGGTGATCATCGGCTCATGACTTCCTTTATACATTTTTTCTTCTCCTGTTTCAGGATCAGTCCACGGAAAGTACCCATAATAAAATGGATCACTGAAGGTTTTATATCCATGACTTAACGAGATTGGTTTTCCGCCCAGTTTTCGACGCTTAATAGTTCTCAACCCCCACTCATTGTTTGCGATTTTTACAATCTTTGAGACTGGGTATGAACCACTCAAAAATAAATCCCACATTTTTCTCACCAATGGGAATCGTTCAGGATCAGATGCGATTGTTTTACTACCCTTTTCATTCCCGACATTCAAATACCCGATTGGACCGCCTGATGGCCGCCATCCGCGTAAAGCTTTACCGTTCAGTCCTCGTTTTACGTTTTTGGATAGACGGATAACAAAATCAGTAGCTCGGCCACCCTCAACCCCCATGAGTAATCCCGCATCTTCAGGGTAGAAGCTTCTGTAGGGGGTTTTAATGACCTGTATGAGGCCTTTTTGGAGCATCCAGCGTAATCTTCCCTCGTCTACTGGATTACGGTAAAGACGATCGATGTCCCAGCAAAGTAGCCCATTTGCCTCTCCCTTTTCTATACGATCGAGCATCTCGTTAAAAACAGGCCTACCGGGATCTTTTGAACTTCTCTCCTCGGAAAAGGGTGGGTGCACGAGATTTAAACCGTCAGCAGCAATTATCTTATTGAGGGCCTCTATTTGATCGCCAATAGACGCAATTTGACGTTGCGAATCTTCCGAGCTTTTTCGTGTGTAGGCGAAGAATTTTATGTCAGTTTTTCCCATGGATATAACTCATTTGGATTATATATCTTTATATAGTATTAGGAAGCTAGGAAGCTTCTTCAAGCTCGTCGAACAAATCTTCTACCATTTCTCCAACAGACCAATACAGGTAGCTCTGGCCGACCTTTTCAAACTTCAAAGCTTTATCGTCTCGCATCTGTTTCAGTGCACTTTCAATATTTGTTTTGCCAACTTTTTCTGACAGTGCTTGAATGATTTCTTTTGTTTTTCTCTTATCTTTTTGTTCCTCAAGATATTCAACAATGAAGAACTTGGCTTGTTCAACTTTAACTTGCTCTTCTTCCAAAGCACCTCCATATTCCAAATATGTTCTCTTGCCAGATACGTCGTCGACCTCATCGCGCATTTTAATAACAAATGGTTTTTGTTCAGTACCGCTTTTCAATTTCATCTGGTGCAAGGTAATAGTATTACCATCATTGCCCGGTCCAAGCATAAGAACATTCATTACTGACGCAATTTTGTCTTGGCTTCCAAGGATTTGATCGATTGACGGTTTGGTCCGATTTTCAAACTGACGTGGTTTTCTTGTATGGTCAAGAAAGATCACTGCAATACCATTTCCTGAAAATTGTTTAAAGCGATTAAAGAAAGCTCTCACTTCTTCCGCTTTTTCTTCCTTCATACCACCAGCAACACTTCTCAATGTATCAACAACCACAACAGAAATATTTTTTGCTTTCGCGAATTCAAAAAGAATCTTTACAGTGTGATCATTATTTAAGTTCAATGGACCATTTTTTGAAGAAGCAATAAACAGACCTTCTA
>CAZOAX010000358.1:0-2531 GCA_964577735.1 uncultured bacterium | reverse complement strand
GCTTATCGCGTTTGCTGCATCGTTTGCGTCGGTGATGGACATACAATACAAAAGAGTGCTTTTTTTTCGCAAGTGCTCTTTTCACTTTTTTTGTAATTTCTCAAAAGTTATCCTTTTTTCATGCATAAAATTTCATTGAATATTCCCACTTCCCTTCGTGTCTTGATTATCTTGCAACTCTGCATCGCCCTTTCCTGTTTACTATGGGTAATTGGCTATCCATTTATGGGAGGACACTTCACAACACAGTCTGAGCTGCTTTTAATTGAATCAACGATGGGCCTGCAGACCACTCACATGCGTCTTGATCCGGAAAAAGCCACCTTGCAATCAGATAAATTGCAAAGAAACGCGATCCGTTTTAAAAATCTTCCTGAGACCGTGAAAATTTCTACTGAAAATCTATTTTCATCAAAAAAAGCAACACTGAATGCCCCATTTTTTTCGAAAATTTCCGCTGTTTTTGTGCTAATAAATGAGATTCCAAGGCTCGAAATAATATGGATTTGCTTTTCTTGCGTCCTACCTATCTTGCTTTTACTCAAAAACAGGCGTGCCGCCCACTATATTTGGCTACTTCCGCTACTGACCATCGCCTATAGCTACAATAATCAGACTAAAGGCAGAGAGCCACTCACTCTTTTCCCAAGAGAAAACACCCTGCTATTAAATAATGAGAGAACGGAGCCTGAAATTCGCGCCGCTTGGGAGAATTACCTTGCGGCAACCTGGGCAAAAGAAGAAAAAACCCCTGAAGAAGGAGAATTCTACTTCAATCTAGCGCGCATAAAAGAAAGCGCCCCCTTGAGCGCCCCTTTCTGGGAAAAGAAATCCCCCCTGTTGCTCTTATCCTATATAGGTTGGAACCTCCTCTTCGCCTGGAGTGTCAAAAAACACCAATTTTAGAAGTAAATAGTAACATTTTATTATAATGGAAATGTACTAGAGGCATCACATGGCAGATCCATTACTTTTTGAGTTAATGAATGGCAGAGGCCCTAGAAAGTCAACTCCTGTTGCCCCTGTTGAAAAAAGCGATTCTGACATTGCATTTGATCAAGTGATAAAAGAAGAAGTGGATCGACTAGGACTTGTCGCTCTAAAAACAGACAAGTACCCACTCGCCATCCATGCATTCACCCATGTAATAGACTTATCACCTGATTTTGCAGGTGCTTATCTTTATAGAGCCGAATGCTTTTATCACCAAGTGATGCCGGGTGAAGCGCATGCTGATCTCAGCAATGCAAAATTAATTCTTAAAACAACTGGCAACGAAGGGTGGAACGAGCACCTTCATGAGGTTGAAGATCTATTAACTAATTCTTAAACGGAGTTAATTATGAATTTTTCAAGCCACATCAACCCATTCAAGGGAACCCCTCGAATTGAAGAGAAGAAGAGTAACAAAACAGAGAAGTCCGCTTCTAAGGAAAAATCGGAACTGGCTATTGTGTCTAAGGAAAAGAATGTTCCAAGTGAAAGGAACGTTTCACATTAATCGGGAGGACAGAGTTGCAATGGCCAAATTTGCTTATGTCTGTCTTGAACATGTTGATGATTTGGGTTTGAAACCTGAGGTTAAAGTTACCATAGCCGATATCGCTAGGTCTCAAATGAACAAGCATGACCTCTTCGCCCTAAATAACCTTGGACTACAGAACGAAGAATATAAGAAAATGTCAAAAGCAGCGGGTTTGACATAGCATCTCAAGTTAGCAACAAAGCAGACTGAACCAAGAGGACTGCGATACCGGCGAAGAAGCCGCATAGGGCTGCAAAGCTGATCTTTTTGACGTACCAGATAAAGTTGACTTTCTCAAGGCCCATGAAGACCACGCCTGCGGCAGAGCCGATGATCAGGATGCTTCCGCCGGTGCCGGCAGCGTAGGCGACCATTTGCCAAAATTGGCTGTCTTGTGGAATGGCATCAAGACTGTACATCGACATGGAGGCGGCCACGAGGGGCACGTTATCTACGACAGCTGAGGCTAGGCCGATGAAGATCGCTAGGACATTTAAATTAGGCATGATCGCATCAAGGGAATGGGCAAATTTTTCAAGAATGCCAGCTGCCTCAAGTGCCCCTACACATAGAAGGATGCCAAGAAAAAATAGGGTTCCTGACATGTCAATTGAGGAGAGAATGCGCGGGATTTTTAGGTGCTCGCGGTCTTCATCATCTTGATGCAATACATCTGTTACAAGCCATAAAGTGCCAAGACCAAATAAAACTCCCATAAACGGAGGGAGGCCGGTCAAAAGTTTAAAGACCGGAACAAAAATTAATGAAGCAATCCCAAGGCCAAAGATCAATTTGCCTTTCGGCTCGATCTTTTCTTTCTTCTGCAGCGTAGCTGATTCCTCGAATTTTCCTTTCAGTAAAAAAGATAAGACAAATGTCGATACAACAAGGCAAGCAAGACTTGGAAGAAGCAAATGAGTCATCGTTTTCAAACTGGATATTTGGCCGCCGATCCAAAGCATGGTGGTCGTCACATCCCCAATCGGTGTCCATGCACCACCTGCAT
>CAZOAX010000357.1:0-2541 GCA_964577735.1 uncultured bacterium | reverse complement strand
GCTGGAAAATTGCCGGGAAACTTTCCATGACATGATCGAATTGAAAGAAAGAATTCTGGAAGAATTTATCCATGGGACATTCAAAATCAAGGATCGTGCCTACGCGGAAAGGATCTATCGATCTTTACTTTCCAAGATCATGGTTCTGTTCAAACAACTCCCTGACCAGCCGGAAGAAATGGAAGGCTTGGATAAAATTTTAACAGAAACCTATTTTTGCAATTTTTCTGTTTTTCAATCTTTGCCTGACTCTTGGGCAATCGGTCAACTTTTCCCAGTTATGCCAATCCATAGACTGCATGAAAAACCTACTCATCAAGCTGTTTTAGCAGATTTAAGCTGCGATAGCGACGGGAAGATCGATCAATTCATTGGAAAAAAAACAGCTAATAATCTGATGCTCCATAGCTACGCCAAAGGCCCCTATTATGTCGGCATCTTTCTTGTCGGTGCCTATCAGGAGATCCTAGGCGGTTTACACAACTTGTTTGGCGACACTAACGTCGTGCATGCTGAGCTCAACGAAAACGGACAATGGGAAGTGACAGGCCTTGTAGAAGGTGACACCATAGAAGAGGTGTTGAGCTATGTGCAATATAATCCTGAAAAACTGATGACCCAGCTGCATGCACTGATTGAGCGGTCCTTAAAATCCGGACAAATGTCAGCGTCTGAATCGGGACAAGTGAAAAAGAAATTTAAACAAGCTTTAGAAAGCTATACATATTTGGTCGTATAACATGAGCAACACAATAGGACAAGGACACGGAGTCGAAGGAAGTTATGCCGGACTTCCTGAAGAATTTTCAAACTTTGAAACTTCTAAAATCGTCATTCTTCCGGTGCCCTTTGATAAGACTACCACCTACGGAAAAGGAACCGATAAAGGACCTGAAGGCTTAATCGAAGCCTCAAGAAACCTTGAACTTTATGACATTGAAACAGATTCAGAAGTTTATAAACACGGGATCCATACAGCTGAAGCAATTGATGCGGATACATCTGAAAAGATGCTGAAAGATACGTATGAAGCGACAAAACAACTCCTTGAAAAAGGCAAATTTATAGGCATCATTGGCGGCGAGCATTCCATATCCTCTGCGCCGATTAGAGCTTTTGCTGAGCATTTCCCTGGTCTAACAGTTCTTCAATTTGATGCACATGCCGACTTGCAACCAGCTTATGAAGGCAATCCCCTCAGCCATGCGTCTGTGATGGCACGCGTTAAAGAAATGAAAAACGTGAAAAAAATCGTTTCTGTCGGCATTAGAAGCATGAGTTCTGAAGAGCTGCCACTCGTCGATAAAGACAACACATTCTATGCCCATGCCTTGACCGGCGATTGGATGAGCCAAGTTCTTGCCCGTTTAGATGGCCCTATTTACATAACCTTTGACATTGATGCTTTTGATAGCTCATTGATGCCTTCTACAGGAACACCGGAACCTGGTGGACTCTTTTGGAATGAAACAATGCAACTTCTAAAAAAGGTGCTCAAAGAAAAAAACGTGGTCGGCTTTGATGTGGTCGAACTTGCACCAAACAGCAACAACCAAGCTCCGGACTATCTGGCAGCTAAACTCGTTTATAAAATCCTAAGTTACAAATTCAGCTAGAGACAAACTATGAAAATGCGCCAATTTTTAAAAAGAAACTTCAAACACTTTAACGCAGCTGTCGTCGTCGATGCATCCGAAGCATGGGTCAAACACCTTGAAAAAGATGGCAAAATGCTGATCACCTTAGCTGGTGCCATGAGCACAGCCGAACTTGGGATCTCTCTTGCCGAAATGATCCGTCAAGACAAAGTCCATGCCATCTCCTGCACAGGTGCTAATCTTGAAGAAGATATATTTAATCTAGTCGCCCATACGCACTACCTGCGACTCCCCGACTACCGCTCCCTCTCAAGACAAGATGAGTGGGACCTTCTTGCCAAAGGCATGAACCGTGTAACAGACACTTGTATCCCCGAAGATACAGCGATCCGCCGCATTGAAAATGAGATCCTTTCTCTTTGGAAGAAAGCCGACGAAGAAGGCAAGAGCTACTTCCCCTACGAGTTCATGTATCAGCTTCTTGATCTCCCTTCTATCAAAGCTTCTTTTGAAATCGATCCGAAGGACTCCTGGATGCTTGCCGCTAAAGAAAAGAACCTTCCGATCGTCACTCCGGGCTGGGAAGATTCTACCCTCGGTAACATCTTTGTTTCCCACGTCATCTCAAAAGATCTTAGCCGCTATTCCATCGTGAAGTCGGGCGTTGAGCAGATGGGCTTCTTTGTTGACTGGTATAAAAAAGAATGCAGCAACCACTCTCTCGGTTTCTTCCAAATCGGCGGTGGCATTGCAGGCGACTTCCCTATCTGCGCCGTTCCCCTCATCCGTCAAGATCTTCAGATCGACGTGCCTTTCTGGGGCTACTTCTGCCAGATCAGCGACTCCACCACCTCCTACGGTGGCTACAGTGGCGCTGTCCCCAACGAAAAAATCACCTGGGGCAAGCTCAACAACGAGACCCCAAGCTTCATCATCGAGTCCG
>CAZOAX010000356.1:0-2549 GCA_964577735.1 uncultured bacterium | reverse complement strand
TAAATGATCATGTTCAAGATTTAATTCAAGGGTGGGGTTCCAGTCTTCTTCGTAGAAGTCGATTGCAGTGAGTGCAGATCCTGCAAAAAACAGAACTGTCCATGCAAATGCTTGGATGAGGCTTGAGTTAGGACGGAAGTAGCCCATCTGTAGTCCTTGTATTTGGTAAAGGTACTGTTATTCCAAACTGGGATTTTTTTTTCCATAGGAAACTGCAAAAGATCAAACCTTTTATTTGAATTTTAGCGCAGGCCCTGCCATTTCGAATTTGGCATTTTCAAAATTGTTAAACTCAACGCAGATAACAGACTCGACTTTAGCATTTTTTAGGTCTTAAGCGTTTATCCCTCAGGTTTTGCAGCTTTTAACGATAAGAACGATATAACGATATGAACGATAACTATATCGTTTTTATCGTTATATCGTTCTTATCGTTAAAGATTAGGTACTCAATCCGAATTTATAACAGTCACTTTTTAAGTACGAATGTGAATAATTCTTTCTCTTATCTCAGATTAATCTCTTTTATTCTGCTCTGAAAATGCTAAAGTCGAGTCTGTGCCTCTGTGTTGAATTAAATTCAAAAGTCGTAGTGAGGGAGGCTGTAAAGGAAAGTTATTTGAATTCGATGACGGCGACGATGAAGGGATGGTCATCGAAATAGCGCGGAAAAAGAGATTTTGCTTTTCGTAAAATGGATTCTGAAAAGATCTGTGGGGGCAGATTTTTTTCATCTTCAAGAAGCTGCTTGAATTGGGGGCTTGAAAAAATATGGCCGGTTTCAGAAAGAGGGCATAGAATAAATTTATCTCCTGATTGGACGGAGATCGTTTCTGTTTTAAATGGAAATTCTGTTGATAGGCCTATTGCGATATTGGAGGAACGTGTTTCTGTGATCTCTCCGCTTTTTGAAATTTTCCAAAGAGGACCGTATCCGCAGGAAAGGTAGTGAAGCTGCTTGAGATCTTCAGAGAATTGAATGAGGCTGAATGCAAATGGGGTGTTGCCGGGGGCCGAAATTAAGGCCTGGTTCATTTGGGTGGCAAGGTCTGTTGGAGAGTCATTGGAAGGGGAAAGCCCGTCATATAGACCTTTGATGTACAAGATGTGCAAAAGGCTATCGATTTCAGAATTTGAGGATTCTCCGATCATGAGACGGTTTTTGATTTTGGAAAATTCAACCATGACTCCGCTAAATCCGTACGGCCTATGGACGGAGATCCCCATGTGATAGGGGTCAATGAGAATAGATTCTGAGGGGATCAGTTGCTGCTGGAACAATTGCAATTTTTCAAAGAGTTCACCAGCTTGATCGCTTGCTTTCTTTTCTTTTTCAAATTGAGGGGAATGGAGATAGGAGGAGAGGTCGGAAATGAAATCGACGATGTCGTTGTATCTTTCAGAAACCTGCTGCTGCAGTGCTTTTGAAAGGATTTTTTCAAGACCTTTCGGCATCAAGGAGAGATAGATTTGTCCACCTCGAAGCTTTCCGAGGGCGAGTTCGTAGGCAATAATCCCAAGGGAGTAGATGTCAGAGGGGTAGGATGCGCTTTCTGCGTTTTCCAGCTGTTCCGGGCTCATATAAACGGGGGTGCCGATCAACCGTCTTTTTTCCAGTTTTTCATCCAGTTTGTCCATTTCGAAAGGGTCGATCAATTGGGCAATGCCAAAGTCGATCACTTTAACATGCCCTTTTTCGTTGATCAGGATGTTCTCGGGTTTTAGGTCTCTATGAATAACACCATGTGTATGTAAGTGGCAAAGGGCGTACGCGACTTCCAGGACTATTTCGAGCGCTGTTTTAAGGGAAAGGGGGTTTTGGAGCAGGTATTGTCTTAGGGATCTGCCTTGAACAAACTCCATGGCAATATAAAGACCGTTTTCCCACTGGCCATAGCCGTAAAGTTTTACAATATTTGGATGGTCTGCCAGGGCGATGATCTCAGCTTCTTTTAAAAAACGGGCAGACATCTCAGGATGTGAAAGGAACTTGGGGAGCAGGACCTTGATTGTAATGGGGACGTTGATTTCCGGATGGGTCGCAAGGTAAAGGAGGCTTGTGCCTCCTTTTTCAAGGAGATTTTCTACCTTATAGGGGCCGATCGATTCAGGCAGAGGGATTTGGCTATCTTTGGATAGTTTATCTGATGGGTAGGGGGGAATGGTTTTTCTTTTAAAAAAACTATCTTCTGCCAATTGGACGCTCCTGTCATGCCTTATCTAAAATGCGTACTCCGAGCGTCTCACCTAATTTAAGCAACTCCCCTTTGCCAATGCAATGCCCATTCACGATGAGATCTACACCATTGTCTGGGGTGATATCAAGGTCAAGCATATTTCCGGGTGCAAGTTGCATAAGCTGTTGAATGCTCATTTGGATCCTTGCAATCTCAACAGAAATTGTCAGCGGGATCTCTTCCGGTTTCATAATAGGGGCGGCAGAAGATTTATTTAATAACTCTTTTGCAGCTTTCATCGGATGGGCACCGGCTTCATTGCTTCCTTGAGGCTCTGCAAAATCTTCAAGTCCTTCTTCGGTAAGCTCATCT
>CAZOAX010000355.1:0-2554 GCA_964577735.1 uncultured bacterium | reverse complement strand
GCCGACAGAGCTCCGGGCACGCTCTTTTATGCATTCGTGAGAGATGAAATTGTGGGTCGGCCAAGCATTCGCCACGAACTCAATAGCTATCTTCTGGCCCGAGGAGGTCATCTCGGCTATGCCGTAAGCCCGAGACACAGAAATAGAGGATACGCGACCGAGATCTTTCGCCGGGGATTGATGGCTTGCCAGAACTTTGGTTTGGACAAGATTTTGATCACGTGCGCGGACGCTAATGCTTCCTCGGGGAAAAACATCAAGAAGTTCAGTGGTTCTCTAGAAAATCGCATTAATGACTCTGAAGAGGAGGAGATGATTCGAAGATATTGGTTTCACATCCAAGAAGCCCTAAATCCAGAGTTTGAATCCAAGAAAAAAGTGGTTGCCTACATCACAAGGACGCTTAGGTCTCAGACTCAACTTTTGATTTTTGATCATGAAGAGGAACATACGGATGCTGGCACTCAAGTTCCAGCTGGTACCGTAGATCCGCAGCAAAATTTTGAAGAAGCTCTCCTTCGTGAAGCCAATGAAGAGTCAGGAATCCAAAATTTAAAGGTGTTTGGGAAACTTGATCAATGCACGTTTTTTAAAGAAACCCGTCAGTGCTATTTTTCCGCTCGGCCTGATGAATCAGTTGAGCTCCTTCAAAAGGAGCTGAAATGATCGCAAAAAAACCTGAGTTTGTGTTGAATCAAAATCTTCGTTTTGTTCCAAAAGATGCCGTCGCGGTCAAAAATTATATCAATCTTCTCAAACAGAATCTTGATGAAATGATTGAACCCCTTGAGCGCGTCAATCTTTTCGGTGAGATCGGAGTTTACTTGCGAAGTCTCGATCAGTTCGACGAGGCTGAAAACTATTTGCTTGAAGCTCTTAAGATCATTGCTACCAACGATCTAGGAATTCCCAAGGAAGTTCAGCAGAAAATTCGATTGGCGCACGTCTGGCAGGAAAAGAAAGAGTTCAACAAAAGCAATAACCTTTTTGCGGAAGTCATTAAGACTTGCCGAAATGACATTGATGCAGGGACTTACATTGACTTTGCTCTTCAGCATGCCGGAAAAAACTGTTTTGACCAGGGCCAATTTCGGTTAGCCCTAGATTGTTTTTCAGAAGCGCTTGACATTAGAACGAGAAAAAACTCACCCCCTGATCAAGTCGAGTCATCTCAGGCAGCAATCCGCCGCACTCAAGAACTCCTGTTGAAATTAGATCCCGAAACGCTGAAAGCTTACTCTAAAAATGCCAATGAATACAGTGAAGATTGGCTCAACCAGCCTGAACCTGGAGATATGTACGATCTTCTTAAAAAGTTCTTTTGGCCCGGAGGCGAAACCGTCGATATTGGTTGTGGTAACGGGCGAGATGCAAATTGGTTGGCGCACAACGGTTACAAGGTCATTGGCTATGATGCTTCCTCTGAGCTTTTAAAATTAGCATCTGATCTTTACTCTGACATCCAGTTTCACCAATCGTTTTTCCCGTCACTTCGAGAAGTTCAGAAACAATTTGATAATGTTGTCTGTGAGACTGTCATCATGCACCTTCCTAAAAGTCAGATTCCGGAAGCCATTCAAAATCTAAAACGAATTCTGAAAGATGGTGGCGTTCTCTATCTTTCATGGAGAGTGAGTGAAGAAGAGGTTCGCCATGCTGATGGCCGGCTCTATTCAGCTTTAGATCCTCAATTTATCGTCGATCAATTTTCTCAAAATGGCATTTTGCATTTTGAAGACAAACTCAGTGAAAGCTCTGGCAAAAGAGTTTGTAGGATTATTTTTAAAAAAGAAGGTGTCCAATGATTGTCAGATTCCTTGCAGGTCGCGTTCGATATATTTTTATCTACCAGCTCAGTTAGAAAGGTTAAAATGAAAATTGCAAAAATGTCAGAAAAATCCTATGATGATTTTTTGAAAAAAAGCGTTTCTTCTAATGCGAAGAACTTATCAGAAACTTATTTTATTGAAGAAACTGAGGCCTTCAAACTACCTTCAAATCAAATTCACCAGATGCTTCCTCAGGGGCTAGATTCGGCTGATAACCATCTGTTTTCCGTTTTATATATTTGCACTACCACAAACGCGGCATCCAGCCCTCGGAAAATTGACGAAGGCCATATTGCCACTGGAGAGGTAGGCGGGGAGGTTTCTATTTGATTTGGATCATGTGCGTGCATTTTCGTCTGCGATCTTGTAAAACTCCGAACGAGGATTCAAACCTGGATCGCCATGATTGAAACCAACATACTGCTCATCGCCACTAAATCATTTTTGGCGCGGTGGAGGTCGACGACGCTATTCAATCGACTTTGAATTACTCCCCAACCTGCCAAAAAGGGAGAACATCAAAGCGATCGTTGGCCGCAATCAGTTGGTGAGACCCTTTTATGTCGGCGACACTCAGTGGGATCAGGAAGCGGCTTTTTATGCCGGAGCGAAATTTATTTTTGCAAGTTATGATTTTGGATCCAGCCGCAATCATTTGGTTAGACAAGTTCTGTCCCGCTTTTTTGTTAGCCGTACTTTTGACGCGAACATTTAATGTATGATGG
>CAZOAX010000354.1:0-2562 GCA_964577735.1 uncultured bacterium | reverse complement strand
AGTGAAGAAAAAACATTTTAAGCCTATTACCGCAGAAAATGCAGGTCAGTACCTCGACGAATTATTTAAACTTATCACATCATCCTCTCTCGTGTATGATAATGGAACCCGTGAATTTCGCTTTAAATTCAAAATTAGAAATCTACTAACCCCAACTAGACCAACCCAAAACTCTATCAAATCTTAACTATTTCATTATTACCATTAATTATTATATAATTATAATATACTAATTAGGTGGTAAATTATGACCCAAATACCTCCGAGTTTACCTGATCCCATCAATCCCCCTTCTATTCCGCCGCAAATAGATCCGGATCGGAGCAATTTTGCAAATTCCCGCTCGATCAAACGTCTAACAAATTCACCAACCGCCCTAAAGATAAGAAGTTTCATTTATAAAACGCTTAGTATTGCTACAAAACCATTTAATTCTTCCTTATCCGACTATTATCACTTCCGCATGAAGCGCGTCGATTCCAAGCTCATTAATCTCAAGAATAGCAAGCAATTAGACTCCATCTTCTATGGACATCGTCTTCCGGGAGGGATCAATATCGTGCAGAAAAATGCCGCTGAAAGACAAGCTGAAATTGTTGAGGCAAAGCAAGAACTTTCAAAACAATTATTGGCGGAAGTTCAAAAAAAACATCCCCATTCAAAATTAAGCGATGTCGCATCCAAAGAACTTCTAACGGAAGGCATTTGCTTTGGGATCATGGTCGATTTAGCAGATCACTACTTAAATGGTGATAAGGCAGAAATGGAACATTTGTACTCTGAGCTGGCAAAAGGAGGAAGCGCCGAGGCTGAAATATATCAAGGAGCGATAAAAGGCGTAGAGGCCAAGGTCTCCCATTCCCATGTGATAGATACTTTATATGCTTCGATTGATCAAATGAAAAATGACGCTACAGACTCGACCCTATCCAAAACACTACCTCACTTTGACAGGAAGCATCAATCAGCCTTGCGTTCTGTTATATTCAATCTTACAACGATCGATACGAACCCGCCAGACTTTATGGAATCGATCCGCAACAATGAAACTTATGCCAACATGCTCTTTCCTGTTGATGAAGACCAGGAAACATCATTTATGAGCGGATTTCAAAAGTCACAAAGTGAAATTCAACAAGTGGGCCTTACCTTTTTGATGGCCAAGACTTTTGAGACCATAAAGAATGAGAACCGCTCTTTACGTACTGAAATGCATGATGGAAAAGATGTTCTTAACTTTTCTTATGTACAAGGGAAACTGCTGCACGAACTAAATACGGAATTTAAAAAAAAGATGGAGAATGCCAGCCCCGAACATAAAAGCTTTCTTATTAAAAGACGGGAACAGCTAATTGGAGAGATCAAGCTTGCTGCTGCTGCTGAAGAATACAACACAAGGGGCGCTATCTCCACAGACCCATTACTAAAAACTATTTTTGAAAATAAGAGCCTTATGATCAATCAATCAACACTCCTTGCCCTTAAGGGACTTTCAATGTCCCCTTGTACAGAAGCGATGGGCAATCACCTGGAATTTAGAGACGATGCCGGCTATTTAAACAATTTAGACAACTTAGAGCCTGGTTTCTATCTTCTCTCTATCACCACTAAAAATGGCGGACATGCAGTCAGTTTTATTAAAGAGTCAGACGGAAGCGGCTATCTCATAGACCCAAACGACAGAAAAGTTAAATTTTCAAATAATGCAGAGGCAAAAGAACTGGCCAATGCATTAACTTCGACCTACTCACAACCTGAAACTATAGTTCCTGGACACCCCTACCATAAATTAGCTTTGTTTAAAATTGACAAAGTTACTTAACTATCTTACTCGCTAAACATTTCTTTACGCCTCTCATCCAACTTGCAAATTAAGGAAGCCTGTATTAGACTAGCTATCTATTTGCAATTTTTATTTTTGTTATAACCAACAGAGGATCTTATATGTCTGAAACCAAACAAGAATTTGGTAAATGGCGCTCGTTTTTTTGGCCCGTACACGGGTATGAGCTTAAAAAACTCTTGCCGATGTTCTTCATGTTCTTTTTCATTTCCTTCAACTACACAATCTTACGCGACACAAAAGACACATTGATCGTGACTTCATCAGGCGCTGAGACAATCCCTTTTCTTAAAGTATGGGGCGTGGTTCCTGCAGCTATTTTGTTCATGTTGATCTATGCTAAGATGAGCAACATGTTAAGTAAAGAAAACTTGTTCTACGCGACAATTATTCCATTTTTAGTGTTCTTTGGGGCATTTGCACTCTTCCTCTATCCAAATATAGAAGCGCTACATCAAAACGCCTCTGCAGACTACCTACAGTCAGTTCTCCCTTTAGGTTTGAACGGCCTTGTAGCTGTTTATAGAAACTGGACATACTCTGTGTTCTACATCCTCTCAGAACTATGGGGAAGCGTTGTTCTTTCTCTACTATTCTGGGGATTTGCAAACGAGATCACACGCGTTCTAGAAGCAAAACGTTTCTATAGCCTGTTCGGCTTGGGCGCTAACTTAGCGTTGCTTGTTTCAGGTCCTGCGATCATTTATGTATCTGACATC
>CAZOAX010000353.1:0-2592 GCA_964577735.1 uncultured bacterium | reverse complement strand
CCCCAGAAATAAAAAAACAAAGCGTTGGCAGTAAAATAGCGGGGCCTTTACGAAGAGCTATTGGATCCAGCGTCGCAAAGGAGCTCGGCAAGATCAGGCTAAGCCAGTCTGAGAAAAATACGATTATCACAAATAAAAGGAATCTAATTGCCCGCGATGAAGCAAATGGTATTACGATTGCAATGCAAGACAAAAATGGGCATGAAACGCACCAACTTGACGGCATCCTGATCAAAAATCCAAATGGTGCTGCTGAAGACCCCCAAAATGAAAAATATATTTTAGTTTTTTATGGAATGGGTGATGTCTATGAAAAACACCTAGAATCCATGCAAAAACTTGCCAAAGACACCAATTCCACTATTGTTTCCTTTAATTACAGAGGCAAAGGAGAAAGCACTGGGGGCGCAAATAGCGTAAAAGACTACATCACAGACGGAAAAGCCTTTGTTGAATACATCACGCAAAAAGAAGGAGCAGATCCTGAGAATATATTACTATACGGACACTCTCTTGGAGGAGGTGTTGCAGCAAAAGTTTGCGAAGATCTTAATCACAAAGGACCATTACTCCTGGATTCAACCTTTTCCACCTTTCGTAAAGCAACTAAGTATAAAAAAGGGGCTTTTACCTCTTGGATCATCAAAAAAGCTGGTTGGGCAATTAATACCACCAAGGCAGTTGAAAATGTAAAGGATGATAAACTGGGTATTATCGTTAACCGAAGAGACCCCACTGTTAACTATGAAAAGGCCGCATTCTATAAACGGCTTAAAGAAAAGGATTCCGATAGAGAGATTAATACCATTAAAATTGGAACCAAGCCTACTAGTGAACGCGTGGATGACCAATCTGTTAAAATGACTAAAAAGAAGTTCAAAAATGAAGCAGCCAAGTCCCCTGTTGATAAAGAACAAACTATTGAATATAAAAACCTTCAAACAGACTTAAAAAAAGCTGGGTGGATGCGTTATGTGCGTCATCCCCATCAAATGATCATCGATCAACCTAAGGATCATAACGAAATTGATATGCCCGAAAAACTTAAAGCTGAACTTGAAGCGCTTAAAACTAAGGGTGAAACAAGCGATAAGGCCAAGGCTATCTATGAGGAAAAACAAATTCTTGCCGAGCAGCTGGTAGCGCTGAACAAAAAGTACGCCCAAGAAGATAAAATAGCCTACGGGGGAATGGTTGAGATGATCTCCGTCTTACTTAGAAATACAAATAAATACGAGGAAATTTAGCACAACAACCGCAAAATCTTTATTAAATCTAAATATATCACGTTATAATTAGTTGAAAATTATAGCGTGATATATTTTATGACTATCTCTCCAACGACCACTTTTACTTCTCAGCCTCTACAGGCAAATACGAAACCTAATCTTTTCTCCAATATTAAGGAGTCTTTTCGTTCCTTTTTGGGAGAAACCATCTGGCGTAATTTGGGCAAGCTCCAATTGAGCCAGGAAAAAATGGCATCGCTCAAAAAGGATAAAGAAAATTTTATATCCAACGAAAATGCAAAGGGCCTGACCATCATCATTAACGATGCACATGGAAACCAAACCCATCAGTTAGATGGAATATCAATCAATCCAGATGTAACTCCAGCAGGCTCAAAAAAATACACTGTCGTCTTTTTTGGCCTGAAAGATTGTTATGAAAAACACTTAGACGCGATGAAGAAATTAGCGACAGACACCGGGACAACGGTCGTCTCCATCAATTTCCGTGGAACGCTGGACAGTACCGGAACCCCGAATGGCATTCAGGATTACATCGCGGATGGAAAAACCTTAGTCAATTACCTCATTCGGCACGAAGAAGCCGATCCTGCCAATATTTTAATTTATGGGCATTCTCTTGGCGGTGGTGTCGCTGCAAAAGTGCACCAGGAATTAGGCCATTCCGGCCCCATCATTTCAGAGTCCTCTTTCTCCAACTTTAAAAAAACCATTAGAGACAGAAGAGGAGCTTTCACGGCATGGATCATTAAGCTTGCAGGATGGAACATCAATAGCGCAAAAGCTCTAAAAGATGTTCAGTCTGGACAACTAGGACTGCTAGTAAATCGCAGGGACTTTATTATCAATTATAAAAAATCCTCCCTCTATAAAGCACTGAAAAAACAAGCACCGGATAAAGAATTCCACGTCATAAAAATCGGCAAAAAACCAACTCAAGAATCTTTTGCGCCTGCAGTTAAAATTAAAACTACTAATAACTTTAAAAACTCAAGCACACCTTCTGCAACTGAAGCACAAGATAGCTCCTTTAGTGCAATTGAAAAAAATATTAAAAAGGCTGAATGGACAACATTTTTACGTCATCCCCATCAAATGATCATGGACCTGACGCCGCAAGATAGCATTTCCATGCCTGATAAAATCCAAAATGAGATTGATCGTTGCCCATCAAAAGAGGCACTTGCCAATCAACTGCTTGATCTCAACAGGAAATACGCAAAAGAAGATCAACTTGCCTATGAAGGAATGGTCGACATGATCAAAATGATGCTGAACATGAGTTGAAAAATTTCAATAGAGCAGTTATACTACCTACTTCTAATATTTGGGAAATATCATG
>CAZOAX010000352.1:0-2592 GCA_964577735.1 uncultured bacterium | reverse complement strand
ACTATGCAATCTATTATCCGAATTTTAGACGATACCACCATCAATCAAATTGCTGCCGGAGAGGTGATCGAGAATCCGTCCTCAGTGATCAAGGAGCTTGTTGAAAATGCTCTGGATGCTGACGCTACGTTGATCCATATTGATGTGGAGGGAAGCGGCAGGCTTTTGATCCGGATTACAGACAATGGGATCGGCATGAATGCAAGCGATGCTAAGCTTTGTTTTGAAAGACATGCGACAAGTAAGGTTTATAAGATCGAAGATTTGGACAGTTTAGCATCGATGGGATTTCGAGGAGAAGCGCTTCCATCGATAGCTTCCATTGCTAAAGTTCGTATGATCACAAGGCCGCGCGATTCAGAAAAAGGAACCCTAATCGAGATGCAGGGAGGGAAATTTCTATCCTGTGCAGAGATTCCGTGCGAAGCTGGTACTTCGATTGAAGTGACCGATTTATTTTACAATGTCCCAGCAAGAAGAAAGTTCTTAAAGTCACCGAAATCAGATCTTTTAGAGATCCAAAAAATGGTCTCAGAAATTGCGATTGGAAATACGCTTGTTCACTTTGTGCTAACTTCTGATGGAGAGACAGTTTTAGATATTCCTCTTGTTCAAACTCATATGGACCGGGCTCGCCAATTATTAAATGAAAGCATATTTGAGAGTATGCTACCGTTTGAATATGCTGAAGGGGATATTAAGATAGAGGGTTTGATATCAGATCCCATGATGCATCGTCCCAATCGCACAGGACAAGCCCTATTTTTAAATCAAAGACCTGTTTCATCTTGGGAGATAGCTCAAGCTGTTTTGCAAGGATATGGAACATCTCTACCTGAGAGACGGTATCCATTATTTCATCTGCATATGACGCTGCCCCCAAGCGAATTTGATATCAATGTCCATCCTCAAAAGAAAGAAGTGCGTTTTTGTCATTTATCCCAAGTAAAAGATGTTGTGCGTAAAGGGGTGATGGAGGCGCTTGGACAAAGACCTTTTGAAGTTCAGGAAGTACCCGTCATTCAATACGAGCCGGTTAAAAATTTGGTGCCGCCCCCTTTGGTTGTCAAAGAAAAACAGGCTATGAGCTACACCGCTTATCCCAATTACTTTGAGAGAGAAAAAGTTATTCCTGTCCCCTCGTTGCCCTTGAAGGTAGAAATCCCAAAGATTTTAGCAAGAATTCCTTTCTATATCCTTCTTGAAGGAGATGATGGGATCCAAATGATAGATATTCAGCGTGCTCGTAAGCGGATCATCTATGAAAAGGTAATTGCAGGTCACAAGGACAGTGCTGTTGAAAACCAGATGCTTCTTGTTCCTTTGAAACTGCAATTGGAGCTGACTGATGATCAGCTTGAAACAATCAGATCGATTGGATTTTTGATTCAAAAGATCGATGAGGCTCACTTTATGATTCATGCGATCCCTGCATTTTTAAAAGAGCAGGAGGTTGAATCGATGTTATTACAAGATAAAGAGGGGTTCTCCTCTAAATTGGCTGGAGCTGCCGTTCAGCATGTTTTAAAAGAAAATAAGATCTTATCAGAACTTGAGGCAGAGCATTTGGTCAAAGAGCTTTATGACTGTCAGCAGCCTCGCTTTACATCCACCGGTCAGCCGATTATTGCAAAAGTCTCCTGGGGTGATTTAGGAAGGTTTTTCTATGGATAGAATTGAAAAGCTATTGCAACAGATCGATCAAAGAAGTGTCTGTTTGATTACCCATCCGGTCGATATCTATTATCTGACAGGAATGAATGTGTCATCTGGAACGCTTATAATTTCGCATGACATAAAGGCTTTTATTGTCGATGGAAGGTATTTTGAAGCATGTAAAGATTGTAAGGTTCCCGTTCATTTGGTACGGGAAGGGCTTGTTTTAGAGTTGATAAAGGGAAAGCAACGATTACTCATCGATTCAGACAATACAAGCTATGCCGCATACATGAAGTGGTTGGAAGCCGGGATTGAGCTTGTGCCCCAAGAGAGTTTAGTGAAAAAACTTCGGACTATCAAAGATCCTTCAGAAATTAAACTTTTAAAAGAAGCTGCAGATCTTGGATTAGAAGGATTAGATCACGTCAAATCCCTTCTAAAGCCGGGCGTCAAAGAACGGGAGATTGCAGCTGAGCTTGAATACTTCTGGAGAAAAAAAGGTTCTGAAGGGGTTGCTTTTGATCCGATCATCGCTTTTGGTGCTAATAGTGCCATGCCTCACTATCGGGCAGGGGATGCCATTTTAAAAGAAGATGATATAGCTTTGATCGATATTGGGGTTACAAAAGAGCACTATCATTCCGATATGACCCGCGTTGTTTTTTTTGGCAACCCTGAACCTGAATTAAAAAAGATCCGAGCAGTTGTTGAAAGTGCTCTTAAAGCTGCTCTTAGCTTGCTTCGGCCGGGAGTGGCATTGAAGTATTTAGATGCGGCAGCACGTGCTGCGTTAGCAGACTATGAAAAATATTTCACACATAGCCTTGGGCATGGAGTGGGCCTTGAAATCCACGAATATCCTCTTGTGAAAGCATCAACGCCTTATGGGAATGTTCAGCTAGAGGAAGGAATGGTCATCACGATTGAACCTGG
>CAZOAX010000351.1:0-2606 GCA_964577735.1 uncultured bacterium | reverse complement strand
TTAGAATGAGCGGCGGTCTCCGAAAGAACTACACGATCGGCAAATATTTTGTGACACATGCCCGGAACCGGGGAGAAGGAACCAGCGACTTCTACTTCCCGACCGAAGTTCCTGCCATGGCAAACTTCTTAGTGCAAAAAGTGGTGACAAACGTCCTTGAAAAGTCCAACAAGCCTTACCATATCGGCATTACCCATACCACAAATAAACGTTTTTGGGAGTTCAATAAGAGTTTTAAAGAGCAGCTTGAGATTAGCCGCGCCCAAGCGATTGAAATGGAGTGCGCAACGCTGTTCATGGCAAGCTATTACTACAAGTTCCCTCTCGGTGCACTCCTCCTGATCTCCGATCTCCCCCTTGCCCCTGACGGCGAAGGGATCAAAACAAAGAAAAGCTCAGCAAGCGTCTACTCCGCCCATACAGCCACGCACGTCGAACTTGGCGTCGAAGTCCTGCATGGCGTAGAAGAAGCCCTATCTCAACATGCTAAAGGCGCCTACCGTGGCTATCGCAAGCGCTACGAAGACCATCCCTCTTAACAATTAATTAATTAAATTAATAATTGAATAAAAGCCTATAATTAAATTATCGATCGATATTTGCCGCTTTACCTTATTAAAGGGAGGAGTCCGATGTCTAAAGATGATTTAATTATTGATGAACTGGTGGCTTCTCAAGTGGAGTCCATGCTTGAGGATGACCACTACTACGAATTGCACGCAACTCCTCTTAAGCCTGGCAGCCGAGTCAAGGAAGAACACCGGAAGCAACTTAAGGAACTACTAAGTCTCAACGACTTACGATCACAGCTAGATAAAGCTCAATCCTTAATTTTGAGCCAGATGCCCCATTTTGTTCCGCCTGAAGAATTCTCTAAAATTCAAACTGAAATACAAAATGCTCCTGAGCATTTTATAAACTTTCTACAATTAGAAGGCGATGCAGAAAAAATCGTCCTCCTACAAGCTCTTTTTGGATTTTCCAATGAAACACTGATCTCCGCCTATAGGCTTGCAGCAGATCTCGTTGAAAAAGGACACATGGAAGACGCTCTTGCCATTTTCACCTTTTTAAGCACCATGGCCCCACATGTCACAAGTTATTGGATCGCGCAAGGCGTTTGCCTTCAATCTTTAAATCGAAATGAAGAGGCCATCGCGGCCTTTACAGCCGCAAACCTCTTAAATCCTACTGATCCTATTCCCCTAACGCACTTAGTCGAATGCCACCTCTCACTCAAAGACCATGAGAAGGCAAAAATGGTACAGGAAGAACTTAAAGCCCTTTGATTATGGAGGCCTATCATGAGTATGGATAAAGTTAATGGCTCACAGCCTAGCGTGGGCATACATCGTTCTCAAGCTCAAGAAAACCCCACCGGCACCCAGGGGATCCCCAAAATAGGCACCGTTATTGGACAGCAATCTGGACAACAGCCAGAGGTTCCAAATCGAACGATGAGTGATCGTGTGATCGGCTTTTTAAAACAAGCTGCAGGCCTCGGGGGTAAAGCTATTGGGACTACCATATTATTTCTCACGTTTCCTTTATCAGTACCTTTTGGAATGATCGGGGCTGAATTAGGAAGATCGCTCGGTGCAAAGCATGCCAGAAAACAGGATAATCCTAGCGAAGAGTCCATAGCAGCCGCAAAGCTCCATGGCGAAAAAATCGGGGCGTCCATAGGCACTTTTGGATCATTATTCTTAATAATGGGTGGTGAAAGCTTATACAAATCCGGGAAAAATTATTCCAGCACAAAACCTTCCGCGCCAGCCGTTGAGAAAAATCCAGTCGAAAACTACAAGCAACGCCTTGAAAATGATCAAAAATCCCTCATCCGATCTGAATCTGAATTAGTAGAATTGCAACACCTGCACAAAAGTACTCAAGAAGCGGTAGAGCTCGAGAAGGGAAAACCATTCTCCCCAAAAGGTAGAACAGAAAGCCTTGAAAAATCAGTGAATGCTTATAAAACTCAAATAGAAGAGAAAGAGGGTGAGATCGCAAGCCTCAAATCTAGCATTGAAAACAGTCAGGATGCAATTGCCACCTCAGAAAGAAATCCGGAGCTCTTCAAACTCAAAGAGCAATTGAAAGATGCTGAATATGACTACCTCGCAAATAAAGTTAAGTGGAATAGAGATCTCGACAACCACTCAAGAACCGAAAATAAAAAATTATTTGCGAAGAACCTGCAACCTCTTCTAGACAAAAGGGATGCCTTAAGAGCAGAAGTTGCCCAATTAGAGCACTCCGACAAACTCCGTGAGCAAGAAACAAATGTTCTCCGTGAGGAAAATACAAATGCGATTAACGAACTACTCCCTCAAATTAATCTTGAACCAGAATCAACCACAGCAAGTTCCAGTACTCAACCCAAAGCGAAGGCCGATGCAGCAAGAGATGAATTCGAAAAATTGTAAGCACTTAAAGCCCTTTGATTATGGAGGCCTATCATGAGTTTAAATCCAGTTAATGGCTCGCAGCCGAGCGAGGGCATACAACGTTCTGACGGGCAAGAAAAAACCACCGACACCCGGGAAATCCCCAAACCAGAAAAAGTTATATTAGAGCAATCCGGACAACCGCCAGAGGATCAAGAG
>CAZOAX010000350.1:0-2607 GCA_964577735.1 uncultured bacterium | reverse complement strand
TGACATTGAGTAATTTCAGGATCACATCTCATCTATTTTCTCCACTATCAAAAATCCAGCAGATTTTTTTATACTATGCATCGTCTATATTGGTTGATTCTTTTAAGAATCTTGAAAACCTAAAGCATCTGAGCATTCAGGGCAGAGCGAGATTACAAATTCTTTCGCTGGAAGACTTAAAAGTTGATTCGATTTATATTGAGTCAGAGCACCTGAGAGAATTAAGATTAAACAGGTGTAGCTGGCGTGAGATCACCTACGATTGTCCCAATCTAAGAAAGAGGACAAACACATACTACAAAAATCGAAAAGTTTGACCCAATCCCCGATTGTCGGTAAAATGCAGAAATGTTCGAAGGAATCACACAATTTCTAAATTCTGTTGGCGAATACGCTTTGATGATCGTAGATGTGATCAAAGTAACCCTTAAAAAGCCTCCTCAATGGAGTTTGATCCGTGATCAATTGTATGAGATAGGTGTAAGGTCCTTGCCTG
Source organism: uncultured bacterium (assembly GCA_964577735.1). Lineage (GTDB taxonomy): Bacteria > Chlamydiota > Chlamydiia > Chlamydiales > Parachlamydiaceae > CAZOAX01. The sequence continues at coordinate 2,111 of CAZOAX010000350.1, read as the reverse complement.
TAGTTGCCATCACAGGGTTCTCAACAGGGATGGTGCTTGCCGCTCAAGCATTTTTTCAGTTATCAGATAAGGGGCTTGCTTCTGCAACAGGGCTCATGGTCACAAAAGCGATGATGGTCGAGCTTGGTCCTGTACTAACTGCCTTCATGGTCACAGGACGTGTCGGTGCATCTATGTGCGCTGAGCTTGGGACCATGCGCGTGACAGAACAAGTCGATGCGATGAAATCCATGGCCGTCAACCCATTACGCTATTTAATTGCCCCTCGGTTCATTGCCGGATTATTTATGATGCCTTTATTGACAGTTTTCAGCTGCATCATGGGGATTCTTGGCGGATTTCTTGTTGCTGTTTATGTCTATCATATGCCTCCAAACGTATTCTTAGATCCCCTACCTGAGCACATCAAACTTTTTGACCTCTTCAGCGGTGTTGCCAAGGCAATTGTTTTTGGAATCGTCATTGTGACTATTTCCTGCTATCGAGGGTTGACCACAAAAGGTGGGGCTGCCGGGGTAGGAAGAGCGACGACAAACAGTGTCGTTATCTGCTACTCTGTCATCTTAATTGGAAACTTCTTCCTGACCTTGTTGCTCAATAACTCCTATAGTTTCATCACCGATTGGATAGATAGCTAATGATCAAAATTAAAAACTTATGGAAAGCCTACGGCAAGCATCAAGTACTAAAAGGACTCGATCTTGAAATCTACGACGGTGAAACACTTGTCATTTTAGGAAGGTCTGGAGTCGGTAAAAGCGTTCTCTTGCGGCAGATCATCGGTATCGAAAAACCGGACCAAGGATACGTGGAAGTAGAAGGCGTCAACATCTCTAACATGAGTACGAGCGAACGATATAAAAACACCCATAAAATGGGGATGCTCTTTCAAAGTGGTGCCCTATTTGATTCCATGACAGTAGGCGACAATGTCGCTTTTTATCTTTTGCAGAATGAGCGCTCATTGCCGAACAAAGAAATTCGGGAAAGGGTCTCGACCGCTCTTAAACTTGTCGGCCTTGAAGGGACTGAGGATAAAATGCCCTCTGATCTTTCCGGAGGAATGAGAAAGAGAGCCGCTCTTGCCCGCATGATCGTTTACCGGCCCAAGATTGTCTTGTTTGATGAACCCACTACAGGTCTTGACCCGGTTACCGCCATGCAGATCAACGAACTGATCAATAAGACCCAGGAAGAACTGCACCCGACCAGCATCGTTGTCACACATGATATTAGATCTGCTCTTGAAGTATGCGATCGGATGGCCTTCCATCATGAAGGGAAGATCCTGCATATTGCGCCTAAAGAAGAATTTATGAAAATACAAGACCCTTTGCTACAGGCCTTTTTTGAAAACGCAGTGATCCCACAAGGATACTATGGAAAAAGTGGTAAAAACTAATGAATGATGCAACAAAAAATATCCTGATCGGCCTCTTTGTCGTAACGGCAGGGCTTCTTTTAATTTTTATGATCCTCTTTTTACATCCTACAGTCGGTGATGATGCGCAGCAAGTGCTTGTCCGTTTTGCCAATATCGATAAAGTCTCTGTTGGCACACGTGTCACATACGGTGGAAAACCTGTTGGAGAAGTGATCGAGATACGCGATATCGAAGATCCAAAAGATGCAAGAAAGCCCGGAAAAGGAGGCTTTGTATACCTTTATGAGCTTGTACTTGGAGTCGATTCACGCGTCCACATCTATAACACAGACGAAATTTCATCAAAGACATCCGGCCTACTTGGCGAAAAAACAGTCGAGATCACTCCCCTGCCAGCTAAACCCGGCGAACAAGTTCGTTCTATCTCAGATCAAATTATTTACGCTAATGAAAGTGGCTCTGTAGAAGAAACGTTGAAAGAATTTAAAGAGCTTTCAGACAAGATTGAGGAAACATTAGACTCACTCAAATTTGCCATCGATGAGCTCAACAGACAAAAAATTTGGGAAAAGATCAGTCACACCGCGCAAAACTTAAGCGACATCACAACCGCACTCAATAAACCGGAGCAGTGGACAGACATCATGGACAATCTATTAGCTGCTACTTCCGGAGCCAATACTGTCATGGAAGAGTTTACTGGGATTGCAAGGCATCTAGATGATTC
>CAZOAX010000349.1:0-2651 GCA_964577735.1 uncultured bacterium | reverse complement strand
AAAAACATGTCTTTGATCAATTAAACCTAAAAGATAGTTGTTTTACATTGTCAGATCAAAGAGAGCCTGCAAAGGGGTATGGAGAGAATTATGCTGAGCTTCCCAATCGATGGATGAGACAACCAGAACTTGCTGCAGCAGGACTTTGGACAACAGCCGGAGACCTCGCAAAAGTAGCTATGGAGATGCAGAAATGCCTGAAAGGGGAAGGTCAAATCCTAAACAAAGAATATGCTGAAAAAATGATCGAACCCGTCCTTGAAAATGCTGCCATGGGGCTTTTTGTTGAAACGTCAGAAGAGGCCACTTACTTTTATCATGATGGGTCGAATATTGGATTTAGATGCCTGATGGTCGCAAATGATCAAGGGGAAGGGGCTGTGATCATGACTAATTCTGATCATGGCAATGACATTATCCCTGAACTCATACGGACCATTGCTGAAGATAATGGGTGGCATGGTGACCCCCATTTAGACTTTCCCCCTTTGATCTCGCAGGAACTTCAAGAAGTCAATACCCCTCAATGGAAAGAGGAAAACTGCGGAGAGTATGCCTTTGACGGAGATCCGATCACGATTTGCCTTCAAGGTAATCCTAAAGGGTCAAATCCTCTAGAAGTAATTCCCTTAGGGGACAAAATAGGTTGCTTTCGGGAAGGCTCCATTGGTCCTCATAGTAGCGTCATCTTTAAAACAAACGAATGGGGTATTTATTGTTTCAAAATCAATGGTAGAGGCAGAAACTTCACCAATGTCCAACAATGGAAAGATGCGTTCTTAGGTGATTATTCCGGCTTTGGTACTATCTTTGAAGGTTCGAATGGTAAAATTTATGCTGAGAAAGACGGCAGTACTTTCGAAATCTGGCCTACATCAGATGGCTTTCGGGATGCTGTTGAAGGCAAGCCTCAGTTTATGTATACCTTTGTCCGAAAGGATGAGGGCACTACAGGATTGATAAAGGAACTTTGAAGTACACTGAGAGTACTTAGGCTGCTCTCTTTCTTACAGCTCTTTAATTCAAGAAATAAAATAGGGTTATTTTAGGAGGTGGTAGGCGTAGCGCATGTCTTCTGTGCGGCGAGCGTAGGGGGCGAGGCGTTTTTCGATAAATCTGATCCATTGGGGTGGGGAGTACTTGAAGTTGATCTCCATCATCCCTTCCATTTCGAGGTTGTCGGCAAGGTGACGCTTGATGGAGTCTTTGAGCATGAGGACACTTGGGCCGATACCGCGAACATCGGGGACGACATAGAAGGCGGTGTAACGGAGGAGTTTTGGGTTTAAGCGGTGGTTGATCATCCATCCGGCGAGTTTCCCTTTATAGGTCAGGCCAAGGCTTGTTGCAGGATCAAAGGGGTGAGCTGGGTCGAAGGGGGAATACTGATCCATTTCCAGATTGTTCTTGAGCCAGGTTTTGGCAAGTTCCAGTTCCTGGGGACGGGCGTTTTTCCATAAGAAGAGGGCGAAGCCGGGGGGGAGTTTTTGGGAGGGGGAGAGGAACCAATCGGGTGTGAAAGTGGTGTGATGGAGGAAGTAGCGGCGGGTGAGAAGGGTCGAGGGTTCCCAGCCTGTTTTTTTTAGGATCGATTCTAGTTTGGGACAATCCAGGAATTGGAAATTCAAGAGGCGAAATTCAAGGCCTTTTAGATGGTCAATGAGATGTTGCATGAGTTTAAGGCCGATGCCTTTCCCTTGATGTCCAGGTGCAACTTCAAGGGATGTTAGGAGGCCTTCTTTAATGGCGGGATAAATGTAGGTCGTGATCCATCCAACAGGGAGATCTTTTTCAAAAGCAGCAAAAACTAAAGCGTTAGTTTTGTCTTTGGGGAGGATCTCCTGTAGGTCTTTGTCGTTAAGGTCTACTTGACGGATGACGACCATATTATCCTTATTTTCGTATCACCTTAGGTTCTGCATCGCCGAAAATGACATCTTTGTCAATGATCACTTCTTTAATGGTGGGGTCAGACGGTGCCTCAAACATCAGTTCACGCATGGTTTTTTCCAGGATCATCCGAAGCGCACGGGCTCCAGTTCCTGCCATGATGGCTTTTTGAGCAATGGCCTTCACGGCATCATCAGTGAACACAAGATGAATCCCTTCCATTTCGAACATCGCCTTGTACTGTTTGATCACGGCGTTTTTTGGTTCGGTCAGGATTGTTGCAAGGTCACTTTCTCCAAGCTCGTTAAAGTTTGCGATGCTGTTAAAGCGTCCAATAAATTCCGGGATCATTCCAAAAGAAATAAAATCTTCCGGTTCAGCTTTTGAGAGCAGCCAATTTTTTTCAGTTAAATTGCCTGATTCATGTTCTTTTTGTGCAAACCCGATGGTGGATTTGCCAAGTCTTTTTGCGACAATTTTATCCAAATTGACAAACGCGCCGCCGACAATGAACAGGATATTTTCTGTATTGATCTTGATGTATTCCTGGTTTGGATGCTTGCGTCCACCTTTAGGCGGAACGTTTGCAACGGTGCCTTCTACAATTTTTAAAAGAGCTTGTTGCACGCCTTCGCCGGATACATCGCGGGTAATGGAAACGTTGGATGTGGTACGGTTGATCTTATCGATCTCATCAACATAAATGATACCCATCTCTGTTTTGGCAACATCGTAATCAGCTGCTTGCAGTAGGCGTAAAA
>CAZOAX010000348.1:0-2654 GCA_964577735.1 uncultured bacterium | reverse complement strand
AAAAGTTAAGCTTAAGTTTTTGATTATTAATATCCATAGCTTCATGAAAACATGCTTTCTTCGTGTCTTCGTGCCTTCGTGTTGAATTTAAAAACTTAAAAAATGCAAAAGTCGATTCAGTGGCTCAGTGGTAATTTGAACAGTCTTAGGATTCGAGGTAAAGTTCCCATGTTTTCCCTCTTAGGAATTGGTCCTGATCCAAAAACTTATGGATCTTGCCATTACCAAGAACACTCAAGAGCTCGATTTTGCCGGTTCCCGGGTTGAGGCCGATACCGTAGTGAATATCCTCTATTTCTGATTGCCAGTTTGTGTCAGCAAAATGGATGATCGATTTTTCCCACTCCTTGCGGATGGTTTTTGGAAGAAAATCTAGTATTTTAAGATCAATTTCATGGATGAGGTCTTCTTTTCGATATAATGGGGGTTTGTATGGCGTAAGCATTTCTATTAAAAAGGCTCTTAGCTGGGCTGTTGGGTATTTTTTTGGAAGTGTGGCGAGTTTTTCATCCATTTTTTTGAACTGTTTTTTTTCTGCAAACGAGTGGCAGTATTCGGTAATGGAGCTTTTGATTTGTGAAGAAATGTGAAGTTTGGAAAGAGATTTGATCAAGCTTTCGTTAGGTGGCTCTTCTTTTGACTCAGTCAGAAAGGGAGTCATGGTGGGATGACAAAGAAGGAGAGAGAAAATGTGCACTCCTCTTATACGCATGGGTAGCGTGTATTTTCCATGAAGGATATATTTTTTCTTTCTTCCATGAGGGATTTCAGCAAGTGTCTGCTTAATCAAGAGGAGTAACTCTTCAGCGTTCGCAGGTTTTATTTGTTTGATTGAATAGGCATCACCGGTTTCATGATAGACTTTCAAAACCATTTGAGGGTCATTCCCAATAGAACTTGTCCAAGGCGTATAGCGGAGGATCTTAATGTTCTCTTTTGTAAGTGAGATGCTTTGATTTTCCCGGTGGTAGCGTTTTAAAAGGGATGTAATAAATGTGTCATTTGATAGCTCATTTTGCAAGGCTATTTTGAGTGGATCTGTTTCTTGCGAATCAAGTTCGAGAAATATTTTTCCAACAATGCCTGATAGGTAGTTTTGAAAGGAATCTGCATTATCAATTTTTGCCCATGATTCGTTGTCATAGAGCACAAAAGCCCCTTTTGACAGATTTCTCAAAGCAAGGGTAGGGTCATACAAATAGTGGGATCTTTGCATCACCATCGATGCAACTTTGGACTCGATCTCATATTTATTGAGTAAATCTAAAAAACCATGCTTTTTCGCGGATTTTCTAACTAAATACTGGATAGACTGGATGAGGGCTGATTTAAGCATGCTTCCACTCACACCCTCCGCCATCCCGGCAATCGAATTTTCCCAAATAGATAAAAGGGGATGGCGAATACTGGAAGCAAAGATCACTTCCAGGTCTTTTTTATCGGAGTTATAGCTTGATGCCAAATCCTCCAAAATTTCATCAATGCCAGGATCGGTTTTTTTAGATTTTTGGTAAGGTATCGAAAGATAATTATAAACAGATTTAAATCCTGAATCTGATAAGCCAGCTTCTGAAGCTTCTATTTTCATCAAATAAGGAAAATCATGAATATGGTTGTCCACCTTACGAGTTAGTTTTCCTTCCCTTAGCAATTGTTTAAAATCTAAAAGGGCGCCATGGGGATTGATCGATTGAAGTGCAATTGCAATAAATGATGCAAAACATGAACCCGTTTGGCCTTGTCGCATGTGCGTCAATAATGCTGAAAGAGCAGCTCTTTTAGCATGAAAATCTTTTAGTTCTGTAGCTCTTGGCAAGTTCAATGTGGCATGGATCAAAAGAGTGGTTCCTGGGAGAGGTTCTTGTGGAAGACAGATCTCTTCAATTGTGGTTTTTAGCTCATCTGATTGATGGATTAAGTTAAGCCCTCCTTTCAAGCTGTGTGAGTAGGGATTGTCTTCGTTGACAAATTCTTCGATAATCGAGGGGATTAGGGCGCTCAGCATTGTTCCGACAGGGGGAATTAAAATTTGGCTGATTGCAATAGGGATTGTCATGTGCTTGGCTTTTGCCATTGAGACATCAATGTAGGTTTCCTTAATTTGATTATGGATTTTTTTTAATGCCTGTCTGTAGTAGTAATTGATATTTTCTATAGAACCCGGAACGTTTTTCTTATTGAGTAAAGCAAGTGCTAAATTCGGTTTTGTCGATATTAGATAAGTTAATTCACTAAGAGTTTTTATAATATTGACCTTCATATCAATGAACGCAACTGAAGGGTAGTAATTATGTTGAAATAATAATTCATCTAAAAAGTCTGTCATTTTTTGAGATTCGACCCCGAATAACTTCAGATTTTGCAGGCTACTTGCAATCTGTTCAGAATTATGCAAAGACATGGCGTTGGTATGATTTCCCCAGTTTTGAATGGTTGTGGGAAGGATCGTGGAAAGATAGAGGGGTAAACTTAAATGAGCCTGCAGCTTTGAATTGGATGGCTGAATAGGCAAACTTAAGTGAGATGTTCTCGGGGTGAAACGGGGACTTGGTTTTATGAGCTGGCTTTCAGATAGTTGGCTGACTTGTTTTGTTAAATTATCTGTTGGGATGGTTAGTATGCGTTTAGTTGATTTTTTTTATTATGCTGCTCTG
>CAZOAX010000347.1:0-2675 GCA_964577735.1 uncultured bacterium | reverse complement strand
AATGATTTAAGATACTAATTTGCCTTTTTTTATGCCAAAAAATGCTAAAGTCGAGTTAGAGCTATTGGATGGCAATAATCTGAGCCTGGCATTGAAAATGAATAGCCAAGCAATTTGGTTTGCGTTTGCCATGTTGCGGGAAGATATCCAAGAAGCTTATGAGGATGAAAACTTCGATCCCGATTTTGAAAAAATAGCGACTAATCAGGATCAATTTAAAACAGATCTTTTTAACGCCTTGATGTCAGCGTCCATCGATGAATTTCAGGGGACGTCTCTTAATAGCATAATCGACCAGATCTATAATATTGTGAAAGGGATACAGAGTGGGTTCGTTGATTGGGATACTTTAAGGATTGGCGATGTTGCTGTCGATAGAGCCATGGTCATCGCAAGTATTGAATGCTCTTCCCCAGATAACATCTTAGTGCAAAAAACCACTTGGCTAAAAGAGTGGATCAACGAGGCTTCCGATAGCGAAGTTCAATCCTTTTTGAAATTTGCAACTGGATATAAAAACTTGGCAGAATCATCTAAAATTCACATCGATGGAGATAAAAAGACCCCTTTTATTGAAGCCTCTACATGCAATATGACACTCCATATGAGTTCTAAGATGCAATATAACTATTGGGGCAGAGAAACTTGGGACAACACAAAAGAAGGTTTCGTCAGAAACCTTGAATTTGTCATCAGCGAGGAAGGATTCCAAAATCTATAAGGATAGGAATGTAGTTCCTATCCTTATTTTTATTTTTTAGGGAGTTTTTCGATTAGTGCTTTCTGCACTTCTTCAGGTGATTTTTCTCCGTCAATAGGCTGGAGGAGCCCTTTCTTTGTGTAATAATCGATAAGAGGGGCAGTTTGGGCGTGGTAGGCCTTAAGTCTTTCCTGTACCACTTCAAGTGTGTCATCAGAGCGCTGACGACCAAGGGCGCGTTTAGTAATGGTTTCATCTGAGACGACAAGGTTCAAGACGATCAGGTTGGTTTTTTGAGAAAGATGCTTGTCTAGCGCCTCTGCCTGGTCGATCGTACGGGGAAATCCGTCCAGGATGTAGCCTTTTTTAGCGTCATTTTCTCCGATTCTAGCAAAAAGCATGGAGAGGACAAGATCGCTTGGGACAAGCTGGCCTTTATCCATGAAATTTTTGGCTTGCTGACCGAGGGGCGTGTTATCTTTAATGTTGGCACGGAGAATGTCGCCGGTCGAGATGTGGGGAAGGGCAAGAGTTTTTGAGAGGTCGACGGCTTGGGTTCCTTTGCCGGACGCAGGAGGACCGAGAAGGATGACGACCGTTTGAGGTTCTGTAGAGCTTGCATTTACAGCTAAAATAGTGAGCGGTAAAAGGAGGGCTAGGAGACAAAGTGCATAGAATTGCATAGATATCCTTAAATTGATATAGATAATCCTAGCACACTGTCTCTCTTCAAACAATGGAAATATAGGTCAATTATGTGGCGGGATAAAGAGAATGATTTGAATCAAATTGACGGTTTTCTAAAGGTTCTTGAGGAGTTTCAAAAACTCAAAAAAAACAAGTGGGAACGGATCGATGAAAGGGCTCAAAAGGACAATCCGATGGGGACACCTGGCGAGGATTGGATCATCCCTCCGGATGAGAATTTGGTAGCAGGTGAGCTTGAACGAGATAGCACTTATTCCCATTTAAAAGAGCGGATTATAGCAGGCGTTGCTAATCTAAAAGAAATTGCCCATTTTCTTCATTTCGATGAGCATCATGATTTTGACTGGGTGAATTTTACCTCGCCTTTGATCGGAAATGAAGCGCTTGAGGATGGGATTTCAATGGCAAGAAGGCTAAAAAAAGCGTGCGAGAACCATAATTATACGTTTCAGAACCTAGTTGCCCTTTTTCAAATAAGCAAATAGATGTTCCTTTGTGAAGATCTTATTTTTTTTAAGATCTTCAATGGTGCTAAGTCCGGCAGCTGTCAATCTATCGTGAATGGCAGCAATCAAGTTTTTCTCCGGCAGGTCATTCAATTCCAAATGACGCCCAAGCGATTTGAGATCTTCAAGGTAATTGATTCCAAGTGCACTAAATCCTTCTATGCTGGACTCATCAGCACTAGTTCCAAATATTGAGTTGAGACGTGCAAGCAATGCTTGCGGCTGGAGTTCTTCATCGAAAATAAGTGTGGAAAGGTGATTTTTTAGGGTGCTGAAGGCACTTACAAGATCAGGGCGGGTGGAAAGCCAGGTTAACTTCAATACCAGGTCCAGTAATTGATTTAGAGCAATCGTCTTATCAGAGAGGGTAACAATTTGTTCGCATAAAGAGCCCAGTAAGTCTGCTGAAACGGGAAATAAAGGGAGTTCGTTGATGCAGTCATTAATGATCTGTTTTTCATTATGGTATTGATCGTAAAGGGCTTGAAAATGGGGTACTAGGGAATTTAGTTTTTCTTGAAGGGGCGTTGTTTCTGCTCTTTTTTGTATAAGAGGGGATGCTGCAAATAGAGCGAAGTGAGCTGGATGCAAGCCAAGAACGATCGGAAGGATGTGATCTTTATATTCTGACTCATTAGCTTCAAGAAGTGTTAGTAGTCCTTTTATATCATCTAAAGATAGCTGAGATGCCTGTTCTGAAATTTCTTTTGGATTCTTTAAAGATAATATGCTCTTGATCGGATCTTGCATTATTTGTTCTC
>CAZOAX010000346.1:0-2687 GCA_964577735.1 uncultured bacterium | reverse complement strand
GTGCAACGCAATGGCATGAAATGACCATTCCTGTCGATAATAATGGAGATCTTGTTTTTCTTAAAGCTACCGTAACCAATGTAAAAGATGCGTGGTATGATTCTTATTTAATCATTGACGAGATTATCGAGCAATCACTTGCAATAAGCGAACTAAAACTATTTGATATCGACGATGAAAAGTTATCTTTCATTAGCTTGGATGAGCATTCTTATTTTTCAGGAAACACGCGGTTTCATGGTCAATTCACCATCCACGGCGAGCCTGGCGACGTTCTGGATTCAATGACACTAGAAATTTTACAAGGCGCAAAAGTTGTGAACAAGGCGAACTCACTAGCCTTGAACCACAAATTTACAAAGCCTTCGATGAATCCGGCCTTATCCAAGTTCCTAAGTCACAACTCCTGTTTGAACTGACTCCAGATGCAACAGATGTGTCTATAGATGATTCATTATTCTTAAGAGTTACAGCTCAAAGCAAAAGTGGACAGACCGTCACAAAAGATCTCGGATCCTTTCCCCGATTCGTTCGATTTAAAGGCAGCCAGCGCTTTGGGCAAAGAGATCCAAAAGAAGGTGGAGACGACTGGCTCAAGCCTAGCGTTCGGTCGGCGTTGAATCTGATCAAAAACGTACAGTTCAATGACTTCAGTAATATGAACGGTGGGAATTTTCTGGGTCATGCTTCACATAAAAACGGCAATGACGCGGACGGTTACTTTACTGGCTATGAAAAACGGGACAAGGCCGCGGCAAATAGAATGATCGAATTATTAAATGATCCGAACTTGAACGGTAAAATACAATTTGTTTTTGTAACATTTGAACGTGATGAAAATGACGAATTCTGGCAAGCTATAAAAGACAAAAAACTAAGCGATGGCCGTTTAGCTAGGGATGTTATCCGAAAAGAATCGAATCACACCGGCCATTTCCATTGGAGATTTCATTGATGATCACGAAAATCATGATCGTCTTATTTGCAAGTCCTTTGATATTTTTATCTGGATTTGATCTTTTTGGCGAAGAGTCTAAAAAGTTATTTCGCCATATTGTCGTCTCTTCGCAGGATACAGTAAGTCAAGATTTCGAGGTTTTTCGTGGGCTATTAAAAGAAGCTGTTTCTAAAAAAAATAGCCGATTCCTTTTCTCCATCATCCCTAGGGATATCCGCTTTACGTTTGGACCTCAAGACAGCTGGAGCGATTTTTTGAAGGAATATGATTCTTTAAAAGCAACTAGCAAAATCTGGGAAATCTTAGCAAAACTTCTGGTAATGCCAGCCTATGAAACAAAAAACCAGGTCTGTATTCCTGCCATTGAATGCAATAATCAATGGCCCGACGATTTGGACAGCATGGATTTTGGCAGTGTGAAAATCGACAAGGCCGTGTTAAGAAATAAGCCAGATTTAAAAGCTGATTCTGTTGCGGTTCTCAAAAAAGGTTTGGTTGTCAAAAGACCTCCAGGGGACGATTCCTGGTATGAGATCGAACTTGCAGATGGCACCAAAGGCTATTTGCCGCGTCATGCCCTTAGAGAGGCAACAGACTACCGAGCTTTTTTTGAAAAAGGATCTGACCAGCAGTGGAAGTTAAAATCTTTAGTTGCTGGAGATTAATTGACTCTGGCTAAAGAGAAGATTCAGGGCTAACAGCTATGACTTGCAGCCTGGTCGGCAGGATTTGGACCGAAAGAGGCGTTTTAAAATCCGTCTCGCCATCCGTCGATAATAGAAACTTCGGTACTGAACTTAAAGTTAGTGACTTGCTTCGAAAGTATAAAACCTTTTCATCTTCAAGATGCTCACCCGCAACGAGTTGCGCTGAGAGCCGCAGTAGATCAAACGTAGTAAAATCTTTTATGACAATGACATCCATGTAACCATCGTTAAAAGAAGCACAGGGTGCAACCTCCGTTCCTCCGCCACAGAATCGGCCATTGGCTATGATGACATTTGCCGCCCTCAATCTGATATTGGCGTTTTCGGTCCTTAAATGCATCCAGAATCGTTTACCCGAAAATACAGCCGAAGCAGCCCGCACTATGTAAGACAGAGGACCCCAAAACTTCTTGCTAGCTCCTTTGTTTTCGACGGAAATTTTTGTACTCAGACCGCCAGAAATCATGTTAAATACATGAAACTCTTGGCCAACACTTGATTTGCATAGCAGGACATCTAGGCCTTGCTCTATCGTCTTTTCATTTGATTTCCATTTCTCAATGAGATCCCAAGCCGCTTCAGATTCTAAGGGAATCAATAAAGAACGAGCTAAGTCGTTTCCGGTCCCTAAAGGAATAATTCCCATGCGGGCGTTACTCTTGCTTTTCACCAATGCGGATCCAAGGGCATTAACTGTGCCATCACCCCCTGCAGCGATAAAAACTTCAACCCCTTTTTGGCTCGCTTCATGGACAAAGGCAATTAGATCGAGGTCCGGTGTGAGATCAATTTGATCGAGATCCGCTCGCTTGCTTAAGCGATCTTTTAATCCCTTAGCAGTGTCAGAGCTTCCTGCTTTTTGATTCCAAACCACGACGATTTTTTTTTTAATTGGAGACATACTTCTCTTTCTTTATTCTGAAGGTCTCGGGTTTTTTTAACTAGGATTCATACAAAACATGTAGACGCGCGCCACCAATTGTTGTAACCTACTAAAATTCAAAAAAAAAACAACTGGTCTG
>CAZOAX010000345.1:0-2690 GCA_964577735.1 uncultured bacterium | reverse complement strand
GATCAAAGCTCACCCAGTGACGATGTACTACACCGCATCTGATGGAGAGGTCTATCAAATTAATTTAATTGATACTCCTGGACACGTGGACTTTACCTACGAGGTTTCAAGGTCGCTATCAGCTTGTGAGGGGGCTTTACTTGTTGTGGATGCTGCCCAAGGGGTTCAGGCGCAAAGTATGGCAAACGTGCATTTGGCGCTCGATCGCAATCTGGAAGTGCTTCCTGTTTTGAATAAAGTGGATTTGGCAGCAGCCGATGTGGAAAGTGTTAAGAAACAAATTGAAGATTTTATTGGCCTGGATGCAAGCGATGCGATCTGCTGCTCGGCAAAATCAGGCCTTGGCATAGACCAGATCCTTGATCGGATCATCGAAACAGTACCGGCTCCGACAACTGATCCTGACCAATCTTTACGCGCCCTTGTATTTGACTCCCACTACGACACCTATCGCGGAGTTATGGTCTATCTCCGTGTGGTGGATGGAACTATTAAGAGGGGTTCTATCATTCGGATGATGGCGACAGGTAAAACATTTGAAGTGCTTGAGGTAGGTGTTTTTTCACCAAAGGCTAATGCAGTTGAGCATTTACGGCCAGGTGAAGTGGGCTATATGATCGCTAATATCAAGGTTACTTCCGATGTCAAGATCGGCGACACAGTGACACTGCAAAAAAATCCTGCTACAGAGGCATTGCCGGGTTTTCAAGTGATCACACCGGTAGTTTTTGCGGGGATTTACCCAATTGATACAACGGATTTTGAGGCCTTACGTGATGCGCTCGATAAACTTCAGTTGAATGATTCTGCGTTGCATATTGAACAGGAAAGTAGCACCGCCCTTGGATTTGGTTTTAGATGCGGGTTCCTTGGATTATTGCATTTGGAGATCGTTTTTGAGCGAATTCAGCGTGAATTTGATGTGGATATTATTTCTACAGCGCCAAGTGTTGTCTTCCGGTTTATCATGAACGATCAATCTGTTTTAGAAGTGGACAACCCTTCGCTTTATCCAGATCCAGCCCACATTGCATGGGTGGAAGAGCCTTGGGTGAAGAGTCATTTGATCCTTCCTGCTGAGTATTTAGGCGCTGTGATGAATTTAGGGATGGAAAAGCGTGGCGCTTTACTTAAGACAGAAACACTGGATGCCAAGCGCTTGATGCTGACATACAGGTTCCCTTTGACAGAGATTATTACTGATTTTAACGACAAATTGAAGTCGATCACAAGAGGGTACGGGTCGCTTGATTATGAGTTTGATAGCTATGAAGAAGGCGACATCATCAAATTGGAAATTCGTGTAAATGAAGAGCCTGTCGATGCCTTTTCATGCTTGGTGCATCGTTCTAAAGCTGAAAGCCGGGGCCGTGCAATTTGTTCCAAACTGATTGAAGTGATCCCGATGCAGCTATTTAAAGTGCCTATCCAAGCTGCCATCGGCGGTAAGATCGTTGCTCGGGAGACTATCCGCGCGATGACGAAGAATGTGACAGCCAAGTGCTATGGCGGCGATATCAGTCGAAAGCGTAAGCTTTGGGATAAGCAGAAGAAAGGGAAGAAGCGGATGAAAGAGATCGGTAAGGTCAATATCCCGCAAAGTGCATTCATGGAAGTTCTTAAGGCCGGAGATTAGGCTGTGGATACGGTATCATCTGAAACAGAATTAAAGTATTTCACACGTGAGCAACTGGAGTCGATCGATCCTGCTCTTGTGCCGCATCATATCGCCATGATTCTAGATGGTAACCGAAGATGGGCAAAGAAAAAGAAAGCTACAAAAGCAACAGAGGGACACCGGGCCGGCGCAGATGTGCTTATAGATGTTCTAAAAAGTGCTAAAGAGCTCGGGGTCAAAGTCTTAACCCTTTATGTTTTTTCTACGGAAAACTGGATGCGCGAAGAGGGTGAGGTAAATGGCCTGATGTGGCTTTTTGAGACCTATATCCGTAAGCAGATTCCAGAAATGCTTGAAAATCAGATCCGTTTTAGAACGATCGGCGATATTGATAAGTTTCCAGAAGGTGTTAAAAGTGCGATAGCAGATGCTAAGCTTGCGACGGAAGATTGCCAGCAAATGGACGTGATCTTTGCGATGAATTATGGCGCGCGCGATGAGATCAAGCGTGCAATCCAGAAAATGATCATTGACAAAGTGGCTCCAACCGAAGTATCAGAGTCTTTGATCGCTTCTTACCTGGATACAGCAGGTTTTCCGGATCCTGATCTTTTAATACGAACAGGGGGAGAGGACAGGATCAGCAACTTCTTGCTTTGGCAGTTGTCTTATGCAGAACTTTACACATCGACGACCTTATGGCCCGATTTTTCAGCAGAAGATTTATTAGAAGCAGTAGTAGATTATCAGAATAGAGAACGCAGGCTAGGTTTATGAGTAATTTTGTTGAGCGGATATTGATGGGCACTTTAATGGGCGCTCTTTTCTGTACCCTCATTTATTTATCCCATGAGCCATTGTTCCAGCCCTTGTTTGTCTTAGTCTTAGCGGCGGTCATTGCAGCAGCCTTATGGGAATATTATAAGATTACAAAGGCCAGGGGTCATCAACCGGTTGAAACTATCGGGATTTTTGGATCGGTCGCCTATCTTTATGCGCTTTATCTGACGATGGGGCAAGCGACCCTTATCGAATGGCCCATGATCGTCATTGGATTGACCCTTTTTTCAGC
>CAZOAX010000344.1:0-2698 GCA_964577735.1 uncultured bacterium | reverse complement strand
GATAGATTTGTACATAGAATAGGGCGATGTTTCCATTGTTGAGGACATACCTGTCTTGAATGGAAAGAAGGGCCCGTTGGGCTTCTAGAACCCGTTCATAGTCGACAAGACCTTCTTTGTAGAGTTCTTGTGATAGGCCATAAGCTCGCATGGCAGCCTGTACGCCTTCCCTTAAGACAGCTCTTTCTTCATGCGCTTTAATAAAGCCGATCATCGCATTTTCAGCTTCCTGATAAGCTGTTAAGACAAGATTGCGATATTGCTCGATCATCGCTTTTAGTCTTGCCCATTCAAGATCCACTCGTCCTTCAAGCCTGCCATAATTGAGAATTGGCCAATTGAAATCAGGTCCATAGGCAAAGGTGAGGCTGTTCATTGAAAACAGCTTTTTATTGGCATTGGTATTCCTTAAACCATGTCCATATGTCGCATCATAACCGATGACACCAAAAAGGGAAATTTGAGGCAATAGATCGGTTTCAGCAACCCCGACAAGGGCTGTTTGCGCAAGGATTTGCTGTCTTGCCGAGATCAGATCAGGCCTGCGGCAGAGCAGATTTGCCGGGACGCCGACTACTGCTGTTTCAGGAATGAATGGTACCGATAGATCATCCAGAGAGAGCAGGCAAGCGATCTGATCTGGCGTTGTCCCAAGTAAAACGGCAAGGGCATTTCTTTGGTTGACGATCTCCCGTTCAGCAATTGGCAACTGAGCCTCCGTATTGCTTAAGAGGACTTGGGCTTGTTGCAGATCAAGTTCAGACACAAGGCCAGCTTCCAATCGCACGCGAATGATCTCGATGCTACGTTGTTGCAGGCGAATATTTTCACGAACAACTTCTGCCACATCGAGGAAGGTGCTAAGACTGATATAGGCTTTGGCAATATCAGAGGTCAAGAGTAGTTGCACGCCAAAATAATCGGTTTCAACGGCTTCATAGTTATATTCTGCAGCATCAATCCCACTTCTATATTTGCCCCAAAAATCCAATTCCCAGGACATGGCAAAACCAACCAAGGCATTTCGAAATGACCGGTCTGCAAATCTTGCATTCGGAGCATTTTTACTGACACGGATCGATTCATAGGAACCGAAGGCTTGTTGCATTTGTGGAAAAAATCTGCCGGTTGCAATTTGTAATAATGCGCGTGCTTCCTGAATGCGCCAGGCAGCAGCATTGAGAGAATAGTTTTGTTCAAGAGCGATATCGATCAATTCTTTAAGTCTGGGATCTTCAAAAACAGTCGCCCAGTCAGAAGGGGCATCATCCTGAGTATCTAAACCAATAGGCGTCCATTCCTCATAGGTAGGTTCTGTCGGCGTTTCATAGGGAGGGCCCACGCGGCAGCTGACACAAAAAATTAAAAATATAAGCGCTTTCATTTATCTGGCTCCGCTCGGTACAGGATGCTGTAGATGACTGGAACGGCAAAAATGGAAATGAGCGAGCCAATGGCAAGGCCGGACATAATGGTCACTGCCATCGCTTTCCAAAAGACATCGGGAAGAAGGGGGACAACACCTAAAACAGTGGTTGCAGCTCCAAGTAAAATGGGGCGGATACGGGTTGCAGCAGCCTCTGTGATCGCATGATAATGGTTCATGCCGGCCCTTGTGTTTTCAGCGGCGGCATCTAATAGAACGACGATATTCTTATTCATCATGCCGGCAAGGCTCATCGCTCCAAGGAGCGCCATGAAGCCAAAAGGGATTTGTGTGGTGACAAGGCCAAGGCTAATCCCAATGAATGCAAACGGAAGGGAAAGAAGAATGATCAAGACGGGACGGTAGGCATTGAATATTGTCACCAGGAGAAGGACGATCAAGATTGCAGAAGGGATTAACCCCGGGACAAGGGATTCTTGTGCTACTCTTGTGCTTTCCTGCTCACCGCCCCAGAAAATATCAGTGCCACGGGGCAGCTTGAATTTATTGATCTCATTTTGAACGCTATCTTTTAGCTCTAAATAGGTATAACCTGGTTTTGGAACACCCTGAACGGCAATTTGCCGTTTTCCGTCCCAACGCATCAAAAGAGGGGATTCCCAACCGGCAGAATCACCTGAAATGACTTGCGATGCCGGAATGGAATAGGTTTGTTGAGGAGGTTTGACTGGCAGCGTGTTGTAGTAGGCAAGAAGGTCATTCCTTTCATAGGCCGGTGGACGGATGATGATCGGAAGAAAGTCAGTGCCTTCTCTAAAATGCCCCACAGTCAAACCGTCATAGGAGCGCTTCAAAGAATTGGAAAGCTCTCTTCTGGATATACCTGCCCAACGGGCTCTATGCTGATCAAAATCTACCTTCCATTCAAGCGAAGGATTCATCTCATCTAAACGCCAATCAGTGCCGTAAGGAGATTTTGCGACAAGTTCTAAAAAGTCGTGCGCTGCTTGTCTTTGAATGGCATCATTTGCGCCATAAGGGGCAAGGAGCTTGGCATCAAATCGCCATGCATTTCCCGGGCCGACCGTATATCTGCGAAAGCGGAGCATGCCGGAATTTGGATTCTCAGCCATCCATCGATGCGCTTTATCGATAAAAGGTTGGATATTACTAAAAGAGTTAAAATTGACGATCATCTGTCCATAATTAGGATAGGGAAGCTCTGAGTCAACCGGTAGGTAGAATCTTGGGGGCCCGTGTCCGACAAATGAGGAGATGCTGTCCACACCGGGAAACTCCAAGAAGGCATTT
>CAZOAX010000343.1:0-2698 GCA_964577735.1 uncultured bacterium | reverse complement strand
AGTTTCACGCGAGTTGGGTTGTGATTGTCCCAAAGGATGGCTGTCAGGGCATTGTTATCTGCGATTAGAGTCAAGTCTCCTACTGGAGAGGGCATTGTTTTATATTTCATGGTATTTTTTCCAAAGATAGATGGCAAGATAGCCTTTCCAAGGTTGCACCTTGGCTAAATCTAGTGAGTCTTTTGTTAATTTCAGGGCTCTTTTTAAAACAAGGTCATCCTTTGGAAATGCATTCGTATTTCCAAAAGCGCGTAATTGAATGTAGTCAACGGTCCAATTGCCAATTCCTTTGATTTTTTTTAATTCTTCGGGTTTATCTAAAATGTGGTGGTTCTGGCTGATAGCGCGAATGGCATACTTCTTTTGAGCGGTGGTTTTGATCTCATCAAGAGAGGCCTCTGCAAGAGCGGTGGGCTTGGGGAAGAGATAGATATCAGCATGAGAGATAGGATGCTTAATCTTTTCTCCGTAATTTTCAATGAGAGCTTTCATCAGTTTTCCGGCCTGTTCAACTGAGACGACCTGCCCAAGAATTGTTCCGATAGCGATTTCAAAGGGATCAAAGCCAGATGCAATGCGCAGTCCCGGAAATTCCTTCCATAAGGCATCTAAATAGGGGTTTTCAGAAAAGTGGTTGCTGATTATGAGAGGGTCTGAATTTAAATCGAACATTTTACGTACGTGATTGACCATCGTAAATAGAATGGTAGGGTCTTTTGTGAAGATGCTTAATTCGAGTTGGTTCTTAGTGGGATTATTTTTTACGGTCAATAACCCCAGCTTTCCTTTTTCCTGAAACACTCTTTCATAAGTGTCATGCGTGACATTTTCAAGATAAGGGATTTTGTGGCGTGAGTAATAATGGAGCAGATTATCCCAATCAAAAGGGGGTCGATAGGAAATGCAAAGCTCAAATACATTTTTGTCTTTTGATTTGGTTTTTCGGATGGATCGAGGGGGCTGCCCATAACGTTTTTTAAACGCATCATTGAACCTGCGAAGAGATGTAAAGCCCGATGCAAGTGCAACCTCAGTTAAAGAGAGAGCTGTTTCGTGGGTCAGTTTATAGGCAAAATTTAAACGATGGATATCGGAAACTTGTTTTGGTGATAGTCCCACTTCTGAATCAAACAATCTTCTTAAATGCCTTGCACTCACACCTAATTTTTCAGCAAAGGCCTCTACGTCGATTTCAAACATCGCATTTTCTGCAATTAAGCAGAGGGCCTTTTGCACGATCAGTGATTTTCCGGGCCAACTTAAAGATTCAGGAGAGCATTCCGGGTGACAGCGCAAGCACGGACGATAGCCTGCTTTTTCAGCCGCATAACGGTCCGTAAAAAACTCTACATTTTCAAATTTTGGTTTTGCTGGGCATATCGGACGGCAATAGATCCCCGTCGTCTTCACCCCGATATAGAACTTCCCATCAAATCGGTAGTCCCTAGATAGCATCGCCTTATAATAAACTTCATCCATCCTTAAGATAATAAACTAATTTCATCTTTATTACTCGCCATTTTCGGACAGCATCATTTATAATAAAAGCAAATCACAAGGACAAATAATGGCAAGATATTGGATTGGCGTTGCTTCTAAAGAGCACGTTCAAAAGGGTGTGGAAGAAGGATTTGCTCAAGTTTGCCATGGAAAGGGCGGTCCTTTAAAATGGATGGATGAAGGCGATTGGATCGTTTATTACTCTCCCACTATAAAGTTTGGTGAAAAAGAACCTTGTCAAGCTTTCACCGCAATGGGAAGAATCAACCCTGGCAGTCCCTACGAATTTGTGATGACTAAGGATTTTATTCCCTGGCGCCGTAATGTCTCTTATGTGAAATCTGTCGAGGCGCCTATATTACCTTTATTGGAAAAACTTTCTTTTATCACAGATAAATCCAAGTGGGGATTTCCCTTTAGAAAAGGGTGTTTTGCGATCTCAAGCCTCGATTTTCAAGTCATATCACGCGCCATGGGTGTTACGTCTTAATCCATTCGGTTATTCTGGGCATCTTTCCACCAACTGCGACACAAGGCCTGCAGGAAGCAGCGCCTTGGTCTTAGTTAGCGAAAATCTGCTCCAGAAAACGCAAATGGATTGTTCAGCTATTTGGTGTAGAGATAGGCAAAATAAATTAGAAGGAATTGAAGCGGTAGGCGGAGATAAAGAATCCAGGGGGAGATTCCAAAGAGCTCTGGATACATGGCCATTTTGATGTTCGCCGGGAAGATGGCGATCAATAATAGAATGGTTGCCCATGCAGCGAAGACGCGTGTTTCTTGAAAAAGAAAGCCAAGACCACATAGAATTTCTGCTATTCCGCTGATGTAGATGAGTGGCAGATGATAAGGCAGAATGGAAGGCATCATTTTGAGATAATGGGTTGGGAAAACGAAATGCATGCTTCCCGCAAAAATGTAAAAGATTCCCATCAAATAAGCGAAAAATGTTTTCATAACTTAATGTATATGACAGATAAGGAATAATATGGAAGATCACATCAAATTACAAATCGCATTTCCGAAGAGTGATGAAGATCATCGGCTCCAACTTGTGGGTATAAATGGTTCTATTTTTGCCATTTTATTTGCACCTCTTGAGTCTAATGGACCGATCAATCTTTTTTGTGAAACATGGAGCTTGATCCTAATGGCTCCGATCAAAAGTAAGCAGGATATTACTATATCTGCGATCAAT
>CAZOAX010000342.1:0-2700 GCA_964577735.1 uncultured bacterium | reverse complement strand
TGATATCGAGTTGATGTCCCATTTACTCTCATCCATCAAATCCGGTGCTAAGCTCATTTTGATGGGAGATCCCGCCCAGCTTCCCCCCGTAGAAGGAGCTGCTATCTTTCCTGTCCTGGCTGACAAACTCGCCACAAAAGCCCATCTGACCAAATGCCTGCGGGCAGAAACCAAAGGACTCGTCACCTTTGCTGAAGCCATTTTAAAAGGAGAGACAGTTCTCGAAAATGAATCAGTCCGCTTTATTGATGAACCCCTTGAAGCCGTTCTCCTATCCCATCTAAACCAATTTCCTAAAAATCTTGAAACACCCGATGAATGGCTCGCCGCCTTTCAAAAATTCCGTATCCTCACCCCCCTTAAAGTAGGCCCGGCAGGATCCATAGCCATCAATCGCTTCGTAGCCAAGCACTTAAAGGAACGTGCCATTCCGCTTATGATCACAGCCAATGATTACCGGATGAATCTATTTAATGGTGAAATTGGAATCCTGATCACAGAAGGGCATGGAATCCCCGAATACTTTTCAGAAAATGACTATGTCTTCTTCGCCTCCGGCAAGAAAATACCGGCCCTCCTGCTCCCTTCCTATGAACTTGCCTACGCCATGACCGTCCACAAGAGCCAGGGAAGCGAATTTGATGAGGTGCTTCTACTACTACCGGAGACTCAAGCCCCCGTCTCCACCCCTCTTCTCTACACAGCCGTTACCCGCGCCCGCAAAAAAATCACCCTTTGGGGATCCCGCATCAAAGAACCGTAAAATATGCGACGTTACTCCTTTTCAGGAACATTTTTTTTAATGATAATGAACTCCTTTTCAGGAACATTTATTATAATTTTAATGTGACACTTAGGGATATATTTCAAGCACGCATAGTACCCAGCTAATCCGATAAAGGTCTCGGTAATAAGTAATAATGCACAGAATTTGAGAAAGGGTTTATCAATATCAGAGTTACGATAAGCACGTTTTTGCATGACAGGACGAAATTTTTGTGAAGTTCTTGCTGAAATATTATGTAATGGCATCATAGTTTTTTCTTACAATTCTTTAATTAACAGGATGGGCAGGATTAGAACGATACTTCTCTTATCATTCTAATCCTGCCCAGTATCTTTCAACACAAAGTCTCGAGAGGATCACCCTTGGATTAAGCTTTAATCGATTGCTTAGCCTCTGCCTTCGATAAAGCAAAGAATCCTACAGTTCCGATCATAAGGGCGACAGGAATTACGGCAACGCCGTAAATAAGAGCTGCTGTTTCATGGATCCCGCCCATGTAATTGACCACGCCGCCGATCGCTGTATGGAAGCCGTATCCAAAGATCATAATGATCATATTGGCAACAGCTGTTGCCAGGCCCGCAACGCTTTCGTTGACGTAAGTGGAAGCTTTATAGATCGCAAGGATCTGATAGGCAGAACAGACGCCCACGATGGCAAAATTAACGGCAACCATGCTGGAATGAATCTCTGTATTTAACAAAAGGAAAAAGCATAGGAACATCATCGCTCCAGCAGAGATAATGGTCGCCAAATAGCCGGCTTTTTCTGCGATGAAGTTCAAAACAGGCGCGCCGAAGCACATGCCCATGAAGATCATCGAAGGCATTCCAGCGGCAATAGCACCTTCATAACCATAGACTTGCTTTAGAAACACTGTTGCCCATACGTCAGAAAACCCTTCAACCGGGCCCACCATCAAGCCGGCAAATATGCAGGTTAAAATGACTCGTTTATTGCTCAAAACTTCTTTAACATCGGCCAATACAGACTGCGCAGGCTCACCTTTGATGTCCGGAACGATCCAGTAGGTAACAGCAGCTAGGACTAAACCGCCAAGTGCCATCAACTGAATGACCGTTTCATAACCAAGCGTCTCGCGCATGGCGCTGACTGGAACGCCACCATAAATGGCGCCCATCAAGCCGATCATGACCGAAAAGCTCAACATACGCGGAAATTGCTTTTCGCTAAAAGCCATCCGGATAATCTTAAAAATCCCTAAAATAGCAGCAGAAGATCCCACCCCAATTAAAAATCTACCAACAATCGGATACACCCAATGTTCAGCATATAACAATGGAGCTAAACCAATGACAGTTAAAAGGATACATGCGCTCATCACCTTCTTTGGCCCAAACCGGTCCAGCATAATCCCGACCGGCAAATGCAAAAGTGAGTAACCCAGATAATAGACACCGGAAAATTGCCCAAAAGCAAGCGCGCCAATCCCAAATTGGGTCATGATGTCTTCGATCATGATGTTTGGCATCACGCGGATGACATATTGGTATGCGTAGAAAATCGATCCAATGATCCATACTGCATAAGCTAGGGTTCGTGAAGTGCGCATTAAAATCCTCTTATAGTTTCCAAATAGTATACACTAAAACCACGAAACAATTCAACTAAAAATTTTAAAATCTCATTCCGTATTTAATTGTAATTAATGGGATATGAATCCTTTCATTTTTACCATGGCCGAAGGCCCAAGTCGGAACTTGCATGTGAGCTTCAACAAATGTGTCATCAGACAACACTCTACCAATTAAGAAATCAGGGGCGACTGCTCCAAGGGTAAAGCGACATCCAAAAGCGCCGCCCACTGCAATTCCAGCGCCAAAATAGACAGGATTGCAAATTTGGGGATTGGGTATGTAAAGCGCATCTGCCATCGCTTGAACTGTTGTAAC
>CAZOAX010000341.1:0-2704 GCA_964577735.1 uncultured bacterium | reverse complement strand
AATATTGATTTTTTTTTTTATTTTGATAAAACATAAAAACCAATCGAAATAGTCATTCACTTAAATATGCTCAAGGAAGGCTTGGACGTAACAAATCTTTATACGCTTGTACCGTTAAGAGCATTTGCAGCAGACATATTAACAGAGCAGACGTTGGGGCGTGGACTTCGACTTCCCTACGGTGAAAAGACCGGCGATCCCGACGTAGATAAGCTGACTGTAATTGCCCATGATAGATTCGATGAATTGATTAAAGCAGCTCAAGATGAAAATTCGATTATTCTCAAGCAGACAATTATCGACATTGAGGATCCAGCGTTTTCCGCGAATCAAGAGAACGTTTCAGTCACAACAAAGATTGAGGAAAAAATCCTCCAGCAAGAGGCTGAAGCATCAAAGATTCCAGATGAAGAGCAACGAAACCAAGCAACCCTCGAAGCCAAGGTCAAACGCGCCGTATTGGAGCAACTGCGCGGAAATAACGTAAATGGACTTCATATCGACCCATCAGACATTGGCTCCAAAGAGACGACCAAGCAGGTTGCGGAACTTGTTCAAGCAACTCTACCGTTAGTTGAAGGAACACCTGTCAACGAAGAAGCCATCAAGAAGATTACAAAATCTATCGTCAAAGATTTCTTGCCAGAACTCGTTAACGGTTCAATTCCAATTCCACGCATTGTAATCCAGCCAAATGAAAATTCGATTAAGGCTGGATTCAAGGAGTTTTCTCTGAGGACTCAGGGTCTACCGCGCTTTAATCCCATACATGATGAAATCTTAATTAAGACATTGCAGGAGCAAAAGGACACGGTTATCGGCTTGGTCAGTCATGGAAATTTGAAGGACACAAATGAAAACTTGATTGTTGCCAAACTCATTGATCACGACGAAGTGGACTATGATATTCATCACGATCTTCTTTATAATTTAGCAGGTCAGATGCTGGACTATCTTAAGGGTCTTCATAACATAGTAGGAGATGTGTCGAACATCGTACTTACACAACGAGAACAGCTCGCAGAAAATATCTGGCTTCAGATGAAAGATCATTTTTTTTGCGAGGTGGGAGAATACGAGACTCCTGTTGTAAAGCCATTCACAGTGATTGAGCCGCATAACTATACGACGATGAGGAATGTTGATCCAAAGGACTTCAAAGTAGCAGTTCGCACTGTGGCAGAACTAAAAAGAACATTATTCACTGGATTTAAGAAGGCATGTCACTCAGCTTACAAATTTGACACTTTTGGAGAACAGAAACTTTCTCAAATTCTTGAGGCAGATAGTGAAAAATCCATATTGAAATGGCTTCGTCCGGCCCCTCGGCAGTTTCACATTTATTGGGATCATCACACCAAGACTTATGAGCCGGATTTTGTTGTTGAGACTTCCGATGGGATCTGGCTAGTGGAGATCAAAGCTCGGACTGAGATTGAAGCAAATGACACACAAGAAAAAGCGCGAGCTGCATTAAAGTATTGTAGCCATGCCACGGAATACAGTAAGGGAAATGGCGGCAAGGCTTGGGGCTATATTCTTATTCCCGACGAAGACATCGCTCTGAATAAAACATTTACACATCTTACAGGAACCTATGAGGTCAAGTGAGCGTAAGCTCTCCAATAGCCGGTATGTTAAAGGTCCAAAATGTCTGCGATGCTTGCAATGGTGCGTATCTTGGAGGATTTGTTCTCACTCAAGTAACGACTAAGCTAATAGATAACTTCGAAATAACTGGATCAGTAAGCATATCAATAGAACTCGCTGATTTGCTGATTTGCTGATCTGCAATGTCAATAATGGCAAAGGCTCTTGTGGACACTTCGAGTTGATCAAAAAAGACGGAGACTTTCGCACATACTGGGTAAATGATAATGCAAAGGCGAAGCTAGGAGCCGTTCTGGATCGTACACCACCGAGTATTGACCCTTCAGCAGCATACAAAGCCGCGACGAAATAGAATTAAATAACAAAAGTTGCTGGGCTGCCAATCACAGCCCCAACCCTGACCTTCTTACCCGCCCCCAGTTAATAAGATCGAGAAGATGTCCTGTTAAAAAGCAGTGAAGCTAGTGATAAAGTAGTTTTGACCACAAAGTATGAATTCAGTTCGGAAATGCGCCCCGACAAACTCATTTCTGTGTCTTCAAATGGAAATGTGTCGCGATACTCGCTATTAAGTTTTGGCTTGTGATGATGAATAATGGCGGCCTCAGCTTGTAACCGACCAAGAACAATCGGTGCTGCCGAAAAAATCAGCGATTCACCAGGCATGAGACAACGTCTCCAGTCTGGCAACCGTTCGTGACACACAACTCTATCGTGCATGTTTTCGGATTCACCTACATAAAGAAGCTGCGAAATACTGACGGTCTCGCCTTTGTCCTTACCTCGATATACGCAATATACCCCTGAGCGGGATGGGACAGAGTTCTGGATTGTCCAGTAACCCTCGAAATTTAATGAGATTTTCTTCATAACTACCTACCTTTCGGTTAGAATTTTAAGGGTTAACCTAGGCCACCCAATGCTGCCAAAGACCCCTATATTGGTATGCTCGTCAGGACAGCCATTTTGCCGGTTAAAAAAATATTTTTTACCGGCAAAACAAGGATTCTGAGGAGCATATAGAGTTGGAGCTGCCTGATGATTTTAGGACGAATTTGATGAGTTCACCGCTTGATGACTTTATTAACGCCGA
>CAZOAX010000340.1:0-2707 GCA_964577735.1 uncultured bacterium | reverse complement strand
TCTTTTCGATCGTAAGCAAAGCCTGTGGCAAGAAGGGATCGTTCCAAAATATCTACTTTAGACACATGGATAGGCGTACCATTTAAGGTCGCTCCCTTCCCCTTACTTGCGACAAATAATTCTTCTGAAATTGGGTTATAGACAATCCCTAGTTCCGGCACTTGATTGATCACAAGGCCCATGGAAACAGCAAACATGGGATATTGATGAGTAAAATTAGTGGTTCCATCCAAAGGATCAATAAACCATTGATGGGTACTTCCCTGATGTTGGATCAACCCAGCTTCTTCTGAGAGAATGGTATGATCAGAAAATTCTTCTTTTATCGATTTTAAAATATAAGCCTCTGAGGCAAGATCAGCTTCTGTCACAAGGTCCCAGTAAGTGCTTTTCTGCTTCACAACTGCAAGGTGCCCAAAGTAGGAACGTAGAATTTCTCCTGCCTTCAACGCGATCGCAATGGCTTTATTTTCCATAAAATTCACCTTAAGGTATCATTCTGCTCAGAATATCAATCTGCTAATGAGGATTAACATGCGTTATTCGATTTTTGCAATGCTTGTTTTTTTTATTTTTACATTATCCCTTCAGGGAGAGGAGACAAAATTTATGACACCTAAAAATCCAGTCGTCACAATTGAAACGAACATGGGGAATATCACTATCGCACTGAAGCCTGATGTGGCTCCAAAAGCCGTTGAAAACTTCCTTCAGCTTGCTAAAAAAGACTACTATAACGATGTGATTTTCCATCGTGTCATAAAAGGGTTTATGATTCAAGGCGGAGACCCAACAGGAACTGGACGCGGTGGTGAGTCTGTTTACGGCAAACCATTTGAAGATGAAGTGACTCCATCGCTTACATTCAACAAACCTGGCATCCTCGCAATGGCAAACGCAGGTCCACGCACTAACGGAAGCCAGTTTTTTATCACAACAGCTTCAACACCATGGCTTAATAACAAGCACACCATCTTTGGTGAAGTGATCGAAGGCTATAATGTGGTACAAAAAATTGAGAACACAGCTGTGAACGGTCAAGATAAGCCTTTAACACCTGTGAAAATTCTGAAAATTACACTTTCAAGCGAAAGTCCTTCCAAATCAGAAATGAGTAACCAAAACGCTCATTAAGCATATTATATAAAAGGGTGCTTGCACCCTTTTATATATCTTGTAGGAGAGGATGATGCAGCCTTTACGTAATCAGTACAAAACTAATCACTTAGAGTTTCAAAAGTTAAAGTTTCAAAAACAGTTTGGAAAATGCTTTAACAGGCTTCCTTCGACAAATTTGATGAATACAGTCATCACTGTTGGCTTAACTTGTGGGTGGGTATTAACGACCCTTGGTCTAAGTTATGCAGTTAGTTCATTGCCGCTTGAAAAAGATAAAGTCGGAGTGAGAAATGACGAGAACCTTAGGGCCTTATTCATTAGAAATCGGGATTAAATCATACTTCAGGAAACGTATTGGCCCTTGGACACCGCTCCCGCTTTACTTGAATTTGGCTTTCATTTCATCAGGTGTCATGGTTTTGATAGAATCCAAGATCTCTTGAGCTATTTTTCTGTGCTCATTTTCATCACCGGAATTTGTCAAGGCAAGTGTTTTGACTAAAATGGATCTTAAATTATTTATAATGTGATCCGGAGTTGGCCGTAAGTGTGATTTAGAGAGAATGGCTTGCAATGCAGATGTTAAAACTGAGTAGTCGATCTCTATTGCTTGCCTACGTTCTGCATTTCGATGGATCTTATCTTGGTTTGAGTTACGTGCCACGTTTACACCAAGATACCGTTCAAGCTCATACATTTGAGTCACAGCCAGCCATTCATTAAATTTTTCACATATCTGAATAGCTTTCTCATTTGCTTCCTGAGGCTTAGGGAGTTCATGGGTAGTTAGTTGTCCATCTGCATTTGCAAAAAGAGTATTGAAGATAAAATAAATAAAAATGGATCCTTCCAAGGAGGCCCAGCTGCAGTTTCCAACCTTTTGTTGATTTAACAACATAAAGCAGAATCCTTGTAACCCTAATTCAAATCTATCTTGTTCATCAAAGTTAAGCTCGTCGGGAAGTTCTTCGAAAAATAACTGCGCATAGTCGTCTTCATCTAGATTTAGACTGTTTCTTATTCTATTTAACACCTGATCATTGATTTTTTTAGGATCACACTTGTGAATTTCCACGACACCCTCACGCATTCCTTCTCCCCGATTGCACAAGATAAAATAAGATCCCCATGTTAAAACGGCTAC
Organism: uncultured bacterium; assembly: GCA_964577735.1. Lineage (GTDB taxonomy): Bacteria > Chlamydiota > Chlamydiia > Chlamydiales > Parachlamydiaceae > CAZOAX01. The sequence continues at coordinate 444 of CAZOAX010000340.1, read as the reverse complement.
AGCATGCTCTTCTGATCCTGTGATTAGTAGGACAGGAAGCCCTTTATCGATTCGATCAAGGATTTCTTCATTAGAGTTATCAATTGCAACTTTAAAAATATTTGAAAGCTGCAAAGACTCATTTTGATTTACAGATTCAAGTGGATATTGAGAAAAATGTTCGATAGCTTGACCCATTTTTTTTAGCAAATAAGGATAATTTATTCCTTCCAATTGAACAGGATCGTATTTCGCATCAGTCTTTTTGGCTTTTATCAGGCTCGTGCCGCCAATATTAGTGGAATGAGCTAAAAGGATTAGCTTTGACATTTCTTTTTGTATGTTGAGATCTTGTTTTGACATCGGCTTGGATAATAGTTCTGTGAGTTCTTTATTACGAGAAGCTGATGCCAGCATCTTGGCGGTCCAACCATCACCATCTTGAAGATTAACATCGATTTTATC